>NZ_NPJC01000021.1:0-103878 GCF_002251405.1 Prevotella sp. P4-98
CTAAATTAATTTTTGACAAGTGTCGGAGAATACCGAACCGAAAGTTAATTAGTCATACTATCAAAGAACTCTTTGGCTGGCAGCGTAAAACTGCTTAGCCTTTATCTCAAATTTTAACGAACTATTGATTAACAGGTATGCGTTGTCATTTATTGTCGTTCAACAAGTTTTCTGTCATGAGAATTGTGTATTACCGAGTGAATTGTTCAGGTTTAAATACTACAATTATTGAAATTGAAATCGCTCTCACACTTCTATCCGGCTACTCCAATGAGGCTCAGAATACCAGTTGTAGTATGTCGGCATGATTAGAATGAACTTTGAATATGCATATCAACAACAAGGGCACAACCGTCATGGTTGTGCCCTTGTAGCTATAGGGATAGGATAGAGGTGGGTTAAAGCTTCTGTTCCACTTCGATTTCTGTAAAGGTCTCGATGATGTCGCCCACCTGGATATCGTTGAAGTTGACGAGTGAAATACCGCACTCCAAACCAGTGGCAACCTCTTTGGCATCGTCCTTATAGCGCTTCAGTGCATCAATGGCAGCGGTGTGAACCACAATACCGTCACGGATGACACGAGCCTTGTCCTTGTTGTGTACTTTTCCTTCGGTCACCAAACCACCGGCAACAGTACCAACCTTTGAAATCTTGAACACCTGTTTTACCTCGATTTCACCAGTAAGAATTTCCTTCTTCACCTTGTCGAGCATACCCTCCATAGTAGATTTCACTTCATCGAGTGCATCATAGATGATAGAGTAGGTGTTGATCTCCACGCCTTCGCGCTCTGCCAGTCGGCGTGCATCAGCAGAAGGACGAACCTGGAAGCCGATGATGATGGCATCTGATGCAGAAGCCAGCATGACATCGTTCTCGCTGATCTGACCCACAGCCTTTGAAATGACGTTGACCTGTACCTTCTCAGTAGAGAGTTTGAGGAACGAGTCGCTGAGTGCTTCGATAGAACCGTCGGTATCACCCTTGACGATGATATTGAGTTCGTGGAACTCACCCAAGGCAATACGGTGTGAGATATCGTCGAGTCCAAGTGTCTTAGTGGTACGGAGCGACTGCTCACGCTGCAACTGTGTACGCTTGTTGGCTATTTCTCGTGCCTCCTGCTCTGTCTCCATCACATGGAACGAGTCACCGGCAGTAGGTGCGCCATTCAGTCCGAGAATGATAGCGGGCTCTGCAGGTCCAGCCTTTTCAATGCGCTGGTTACGTTCGTTGAACATGGCTTTGATGCGTCCGAAAGCTGTTCCTGCAATCACCACATCACCTTGTTTCAGTGTACCGTTGCTTACCAGCACGGTAGAAACGTAGCCACGTCCCTTGTCGAGTGACGACTCGATAATGCTACCCGTAGCCTTTCTGTTGGGATTAGCCTTGAGATCGAGCATTTCTGCTTCGAGCAATACCTTTTCAAGGAGAGCATCAACGCCGATTCCCTTCTTGGCAGAGATTTCCTGACACTGGTATTTACCGCCCCATTCCTCTACGAGGAGGTTCATATTGGCAAGGTCTTCACGAATCTTGTCAGGGTTTGCACCGGGCTTATCAATCTTGTTGATGGCAAATACCATTGGCACATTGGCAGCCTGAGCATGTGCGATGGCCTCCTTGGTGGTAGGCATGACGCTGTCGTCTGCAGCGATAATGATGATGGCGATATCGGTCACCTGAGCACCACGGGCACGCATGGCGGTGAACGCCTCGTGACCTGGAGTGTCAAGGAACGTAATTTTTCTACCGTCTTTCAGTTTCACATTGTAGGCACCGATGTGCTGGGTGATACCTCCTGCCTCACCGGCAATCACGTTGGTCTTGCGGATGAAGTCGAGCAGCGATGTCTTACCATGATCGACGTGACCCATCACGGTGACGATAGGTGCACGGCCGATGAGGTCGTTCTCGTCGTCGGCTTCTTCGGTGATGGCATTTTGCACTTCAGCACTTACGTATTCGGTGGTGAAACCAAATTCCTCTGCCACGATATTGATGGTCTCTGCATCGAGGCGCTGGTTGATACTTACCATGATACCGATGCTCATGCAGGTGCCGATTACTTCGTTGACACCGACATTCATCATCGTGGCAAGTTCGCTAACCGTTACAAACTCGGTCAGCTTCAGTACCTTACTCTCTGCAGCCTGTTCGGCCATCTCGCTATTGAGGCGCTCTTGTACGGCATCTCGCTTTTCGCGGCGATACTTCGCACCCTTCTTGTTCTGACTTTTTGAGGTGAGACGGGCGAGCGTCTCCTTTACCTGGCGTGCTACAGCCTCGTCGTCAACTTCCAATGGCTTCTGTACTGGACGGTTCTTCTTGTTTTTCTTGCCGCCGCCCTGTTGTCCGTTTTGGTTGCCGCCTTGCTGTTGTCCACCGCCACCTTGGCGCTGTTGTCCGCCTTTGTTCTTTTTGTTGCCGCCTTGCTGCCCGCTCTGGTTGGCTGCAGCCTCTATGTCAACGCGTCCGCTACGGATGCGCTCACGCTTCTTGCGCTCGCCACCATTGCCATGCTGCGCATTCTTTTCCTCGCGTTCCTTACGGCGCTCCTCCTTCGATTTCTTCTTCGGACGAGTGCTTTGGTTGAGGGTGCTGAGGTCAATTTTACCCAGTACGTTGACCTTTGGAGCGTATTTTGTTTCGCTCTTCAGGGTGAATACCTTGGTTTCGGAAGCTTTTTCAGCATCCGCAGGCTTGTTTTCTACTGTGGCAGGCTTGGCCTCTTCGGTATTGGCAACGGGTGCTTCTGCCTTGGGCTTGGCTTCCTGCTGAGGCTTAGCCTCTGTTTTTGGCTTGGCTTCCACTTTGACGTTAGGTTTAACCTCTTCTGCCTTGACAGCCTTCTGCTCGTGGTTTGCAGGAGCAGCAGGGGCAGCCTCAGGAGCTTTCTGATCAGCGACAGGTTTTGGTTCTTCTTTCTTTTCTACAATAGGCGATGCCTCTGTCTGGCTCACGGCAGCAGCCACAGGTGCAGTATCGCTATTGGCGGCCTTCTTTTTGCCTACGCTGTCGAGGTCAATCTTGCCCAAGGGTTTAAACTGTTGGCGTTGTTCCAACAGGTCTTCAGCCTTGTTGCTTTTCTTCTCGGCCTTCTCTGCCTTTTTATCCTTGGCTTTCTTCGCAAATATCATTTCGGCCTGTGTCTTCACAGCCTTGTCACCACTGAATGCACCCACCAGAGCCTGGTATTGTGAATCGGTGATTTTGGTATTTGGCGTCATTTCTTCTTTGACTTCGCCAAGTTCTTTCTTGTTTTTCAGGAAATCAACTGCCGTTTGAAGTCCTATATTCAGTTCTGATAATACTTTATTTAATCTGACACCCATTTAATTTGTTGCTTTACAATTCTGTTTTATTCTTATTATTCAAACTCCGCACGGAGCACGTTGAGCAGGTGGTCAACCGTTTCTTCTTCGAGGTCGGCCTTTTCGATCAGCATTTCGCGTGGAGCGTTGAGCACGGCCTTAGCGGTCTCCAGACCGATGGCCTTGATGGCGTCGATGATCCACTGGTCTATCTCGTCAGAGAACTCGTCGAGGTAGATGTCCTCGTCGTCGCTGTCTGAACCGTTGGATACACGGAATACGTCGATGGTGTATTCGGTCAGCATGGAAGCCAGTTTGATGTTCAAACCGCCTTTACCGATGGCAAGGCTGACTTCCTCAGGCTGCAGATAGACTTCGGCTTTGTGCTCTTCGGAATTGATGTTGAGGTTGGTCACCTTGGCGGGACTCAGCGCACGAGTAATGAAGAGCTGTGTGTTGCTGGAATAGTTGATGACATCGATATTCTCGTTGCCCAACTCGCGTACGATACCGTGTACGCGGCTACCCTTCACACCTACGCAGGCTCCTACTGGGTCGATGCGGTCGTCATAGCTTTCTACAGCCACCTTTGCACGTTCTCCTGGCATGCGTGCCACGCGACGGATTGTGATGAGACCGTCGTTGATTTCGGGCACTTCGGCTTCGAGCAGACGCTCAAGGAACACAGGGCTGGTGCGTGAGAGGATGATACGCGGATTGTTGTTCTCGTTCTGCACCTCCTTGATGATGGCACGTATGGTTTCGCCCTTGCGGTAGTTGTCGTTGGGAATCTGTTCTGACTTAGGCAAGTGGAGTTCGTTGCCCTCATCGTCGATGAGCAGTACTTCGCGTTTCCACATCTGATACACCTCGGCGCTGATTACCTGACCTACGCGATCCTTGTACTTATTGTAGAGCGAGTCGTGCTCCAGTTCAAGAATCTTTGAGGCAAGAGTCTGACGGAGATTGAGAATGGCGCGGCGTCCGAATTTCTCGAAGCGCACTTCTTCACTCACTTCCTCGCCCACTTCGTAGTCGGGTTCGATTTTCTGTGCCTGTGTGAGCGAAATCTCTTTGTTTTCGTCCTGAACCTCACCATCAGCTACTACGATACGGTTGCGGTGGATTTCGAGGTCACCTTTGTCAGGGTTGACAATGACGTCGAAGTTCTCATCGCTACCGAACTGTTTGGCAAGTACGTTGCGGAGACTCTCTTCCAGCACGCTGACGAGAGTGGTGCGGTCGATGTTCTTGGTCTCTTTAAATTCCTTAAAGGTCTCAATCATTGACGGACCTTTGTCTTCTTTTTTTGTAGCCATTATATAATCTTTTTATTTTGTTTACTCTTTAGCTCACGTGTCAGAGATTATTTGAAGGCGAGGAGGTATTTGGCATATTTCACCTCGTTGGTATTGAAGGTCTTCTCCACATCCACCAATACGGGGCGCTTTTTCCCTTCAATCTTCTGCTTCTCCTTGACCACCACCACAAACGACAGTCCGTCGTCGGCTACCGACTGGAGCACGCCTTGGTATTTCTTACCGTCGGCAGCCAGCACTTCCACTTCTTTGCCAATGTGGTTGATATACTGCTGTACGACTTTGAATGGTTGTCCGATACCGGCGCTACCCACTTCCAGTTCATACTCGCCGAGTTCTTCTCCGAGTCTTTCCTGCAGGAAGCGGCTCAGCGCGGCACAGTCTTCAATCCATACACCATCGGCGTGGTCGATTTCGATCACGATGCGACCGTCGGGCGTCATGTCAACGTCCACGAGGAAGTAGTCATTCTGACTCAGCCATTCCTCTACTGCGGCCTTTACTACGTCTTTATTTATCATACACCTTTATTGGTATTAAAACAAGAATGAGAGGCTCTTGCGAGTCTCTCATTCCTCTGAACGTGTGCAAAGTTACGACATTTCTGTCAATCTTGCAAGTATTTCCACTTTTATTTCACTTTTTTTGGTGATAATAGTTTTTCGTATTCTCCTGATGTGTTGAGTATTCGCTCTGCTTCCTTCAGAGTTTTGTCTGTTTGCAGCATGTGGAGCAGTTGTCCGCTTTGGAAATAATAGGCGGATATGATATCTTGTTCTATCTGCCGTTGTATTTCGTTGCGGTGCTGTTGTAGGTCGCGCTCAATATCATGGTGGTCGAGTTTGGCTTTCAGTGCTTCAAATTCAGCCTTTGCGTCGTCGTAGTATCCTTCGAATTTTGCGGTTTTGATGAGTTCTTCAAACTGTTTCTTGCTGATCTGGTCGTAGGTAAATCCTGCTTTCAGCACTTGTTGGGTGAAGTCGGCATATTCCGCATCGGTCAGATGGAACTTGTCGGCAGGTGCAATGGTAGGATGCTTGGATATATAATCCACCACATAGTCAAACATCACTTCGGTAGAGTCTATGCGGTCCAGATACAGGAGGATGTTCGACATGGTATCGGGTTTGATTTCGATATCGGGCATGATACCACCTCCGTCGCGTACCTCACGACCATTGCGTGTATAGAATACGTGTGTCAGCGAATCGGGCACATGTTCTTTATAGCCACCGCCGGTGTGTTTATAGTTGATGGCTTGGATGCATCGTCCGCTGGGGATATAGTATTTTGATGTTGTCAGCTTGAGGTTACCGTTGTAGGGTAGGTCAACATTAGGAATCTGCACCAGTCCCTTTCCATACGTGCGCGTACCTATTATTAATCCGCGGTCAAGATCCTGTATCGAACCGCTGACAATCTCGCTGGCAGAAGCTGTCTCGTCGTTCACCAGTACGATGATGGGCATCACGGTATCGATGGGCTCCAGTCGGGTTTTGTAGTCAGAGTTGGCACGGCGCAACTTTCCTTTGGTTTCCACCAATGTCAAACCTTTAGGCAGCCACATATTGGCAATATCCACACATTCCGAAACCGAACCGCCACCATTACTTCTCAGGTCGAGTATGAGTTTTTTCGCTCCGCGTTGTTTCAGGTCGAGATATGCCAGACGCATAGGTTTGGCTGGTTCGCCAGAGAAAGTGTTCAGGTTGATATATCCCACGCCATCCGGGCGCATACCATAATAGGTTATTTCAGGTGTCTTGATGCTCTCGCGTGTCACTTTGAAATTCATCACCTTGTCCGTCGAAGGACGTTTAATCTTGATCATGATGGTGCTGCCTGCATCGCCACGCAGATGGTCGCTGACGTATGCCACGGGTTTGTTGGTCATCAGCGTGTCTTCAATCTGCAAGATGATATCTCCCTTGCGCAGTCCCACCTTTGCAGCGGGCATTCCCTCAAAAGGTTCGTCGATGACCACTTGTTTTCGTTTTTGGTGGTAGCGTACCACTGCACCGATACCCGCATATTTTCCTGTCATCAGCATCTTCAAGTCCTTTTGTTTGCTCTCAGGGTAATATTCGGTATAGGGGTCGAGTGATCGCAGCATCGCATTGATGCCATTGCCAATCACGGTATTGGCATCGAGTGTATCGACATACATTAGGTCGAGTGTCTTGTATATGGCATTGAATATTTCGATGTTCTTTGCCACATCTAAGTTGTGGTTTCTCGCTTCCTGTGCATTCATATTCATGGGAAGCCATACCAATAGTGCGGCAAAAGCTGTCAATCGGCATAGTTGGCATACGTTGTTTTTTCTCATGATCATATTGTTTTTCGTATTGTTTCTATGTTTATACGATGCAAAATTATAGAAAAATAACCGAAAAACGATTTTTTTTCTCAAAAAGTTTGTGTATTTCAAAAAAACGTATTACCTTTGCACTCGCAAAACAGAAAAACCTGCTTCAGTAGCTCAGTTGGTTAGAGCACCTGACTGTTAATCAGGGGGTCGTTGGTTCAAGCCCATCCTGAAGCGCGTTAAAAAAGGAGTTAGACGAAAGTTTAACTCCTTTTTTTCTGTGTATTGGGCATGACACTAACCCAGTCGTGTTAATTAATGGCATCCAGAATTTGCCATTTTATGCTACCAACAAAATGGCGGCAATAGCTCCAAGTCCTTCTGCCACCATTCTGCTGTTCCAAAAGTCATCGGTCAGTTTATGTTCTACGATATACTCTCGCAGTTTCATTCTCCATACTTTGTTTTGCAGCAAAATCCATAATGGCTCGTCGAAATATGCAAATTCTATATTCTCTTTCAACCATGATTTTGATGGTGTGTGGCCTTTGCTGATTTGTTCTCCTGAGTAATTCAAATGCCAGAAACCGTCAGTTTCCAAATGCCAAAAAGGTTTCGTTATTTCTGTAGTACCGTCGAACTGTGAGTCTTTGGTATATTCCCGCATCAGTTTGTTATAATGTTCTTCTATCCAATCATTGAGAACAAACTGGTTGTTAGTGAACACATTTTCTTCAATGCCATCAATCAGAGCCACCAATAGCACAGGTTTGGCAACGATGGTTTCTCCATGAATTTTGGCCTGTCTAATATTCGTAATCCGCTTTGTATAGTATTGATAACACTGATCATAGTTAAAGAATTGTATCACTCTGTTCATTGCACTTTGTTATTGGTTTGTGGCAAAGGTACGAAAAAACTGGAAATTTGCAGAAGGAAATAAAAAAAATAAGTTTTCTAAAAATTTCGACCACACGACCACAGATGTGGTGTAATCGACTATGAGACAGAAATATAGACTGTGGTCGATTGCTCCGAAATCCGTGTTTTCGACCACACTTCGACCACACATGCTTTTTCCGATAATCATGGTGGATATTCACACAAAGTAAACAAAAATTATTTTCAGGCATTTTCAAACGGCTGACAAAGTTATTGTCCAACGTTGGAAAAAGGTGTTATCCAACGTTAGATAAGAGTATTGTCCAACGTTAGATAAGAGTGTTGTCAAACGTTAGATAAAGGTGTTGTCAAACGTTGGATAAGAGTTCTGTCAAACGTTAGATAAGGGGCTTTTCAACGTTGGAAAAAAGTTGTTTCAACTATCGGAAAAGAGTGACGTCAAATATTATGCAATAGTTTTGTCCTACGTTTGACAAGGGTGTTGTCGGGCGTCAGAACATACAAAATCGTGTATTGGTGGCAATAGTGATTGGGCTGTTTTTATGATGACAACGGCAGAGTGCCTGGTGGTCGAATGGTGGTCGAATACCGCGAGTCAGCGTAATCGACCACACATGTAAGCTGCATGTATATAGCGTGTTATGCTGTTGTGGTGGTCGAGTGGTCGAAATTTTGTAATTACACGTGTGCGCGTGCATACATGCGCGTACCTATTATATAACTGAACTTTCGCATGTGGGGAAGTTAAGGGAAGTTAGAGAGAAGTTAGAGAGAAGTTAAGGGACAAATGTCCTACGTCTTACGGCAAAAGGCTATTGTCTCTTAACTTCCCGAACGACCGTAGGGAGTGATAACTTCCATTTTATGGCACCTTTTCTCGCCATGACAGAATTAAAGCGAGCTTTATTCTGCTCATTTGGCTTAACGAAAACGTTGGGTTTCACCCTTCGTTTTCTCGCCATGACAGAATTAAAGCGAGCTTTATTCTGCTCATTTGGCTTAACGAAAACGTTCCATTTTATGGCACATTTTCTCGCCATGGCAGACCTCGAACGAGCTCGGGTCTGCTCATCTGGCTTAACGAAAACGTTCTTTAACTTCAATCAATTCCCTCAGTTGCGAAACTTGAATTATATAACATATAAAAGGGTTGCCTCCGTCTTTCTACCTACATGGGAAGAATTGCAGTCCTCCGCGTAGCGCCTAAACATCCGATGACTTCTTTTCTAATATCACTTTGTGAGTCTGCTCATCAACGTTCATGTTGTAGGCTTCCTTCAGCAACTGGCATAGGGTAGCGATAATCCGATCCTGATGCTCTGTGCCTGGAACTACATAGTCGCTTAATGGAATTTCAAGGGCGTTTTGATAATTCCAATATGCTTTCGTTGTGATCTCTTTCTGCACCTTTCGCCAGTCTATTGACTCCCAGATATCAAGGTGAAGTGAACCCACAAAGTTGGACGGGTTAATAACTGTGAACCTGTCCCCGATGATTCTGTGAACACCCTTCAAACCAAGCAAAAAAGTTGTTAAACGATAAAAAGTTGCCGAAAAGTTTGGCAGTTTCATTTTTATTTCTCACTTTTGCACCGACATTTGCAAGTTGCCCAACTCGCTTGGGCTTCTGAGCCAATAGAGTTTGGCTCCGCATTTGTCTCTATTTATGGGAAAGCGTCTTCATGCGCTTTGTTTCTGACTTCTCGAAATCTGGACAATTTCTTGTGTTTGTCGGAACTTAGCAACGGTAGATGCTCATGTAGTGTTTATACATGATTCTATGCGCGAAAAGCGGACTATTCCAATGGTCTGCCATTATGTGTTATAGAAGATTATATAAACTCCACTGCGTGGGTTCTGCGTTGCCTGTTCAACAAACACGGGTAGTCCAGAACCTCGAGAAGTGGAACAGGCAAGTGTCAGGTTCCACGCTCTTTCATTAATAGGTTAACCTTATCCATATTATAACAACCAGCCGACTCCGAGAACCTATAGGCAACCGAGAATCAAGAAACACAAAAATGGAAAAAAAAGAAAAGAAAATCTATCAATCTCCTATTATGACGGTTTATGAAATCAGCAGGACACAGATTTTGGCGGGAAGTACTAATGGAGGAACAGAAACACTTGTTGAAGAAGAATATACATGGTAAAAAGAATGAAAATGAAGAAATATATTCAATCTATGATGGCTTTTGCAGCCATCGTGTCCTTTGCGTCATGTTCGTCGGAGGACAACAACACTACAATTGAAAACGAGAGTGCGACAAAGGTAATGACCTTTACTGCAACGCAAGAAGGTGACGAACAATCAACAAGGGCAGCTATTTCAAGCACTGATAGTAAAGTCATCAATTGGCAAGAAGGAGACCAAATAAGCATCTTCGATGGTAAAACGAATAATCAGTTTACTTTGAAGAATGGTGCAGGGACAAAGAGTGCGACCTTCCAAGGTGTGGCTGCATCAGCGGAAACTTATACCGCTGTATATCCTTACCAGTTAGGGGCTAGTTATGACACATCGAATGGCAAAGTAACAGGCATCACCCTTAAAGCCACTCAAAACGCTACCGCCAATAGTTTCGACAAGGAAGCAGCCTTGATGATTGCAGAGGGCGGCGATGGAAACACGTTGAATTTTAAGAATGTCGTAGGCTATGTAAAAGTGAAACCTACTTTCAATTGCACAAGAATAGATTTAAAGGCTTTTGACAACTCTGCGGTATTGGCAGGAACTGGCACAGTCTCTTATAACAACGGAAAACCAACACTTGATCTTTCGGAAACAAAGGATTATGCCATCACACTGAGAGGAGACATCAAGGCAAACAAATACTACTATATTGCAGTACCCCCAGTTACACTTAAGGCTGGTTGGACTATACAATTCACAGCGTCTGATGGTAAAGTATATTCCCGCAAGGGAACAAATGACATAACTTTCACTCGCAACAAGGTGACCAACCTTGGTTCGTTTGCTACCACAGGGGATTATTGGTATGATGCAGCCCGTGGAGATATAGTTAGAGCCGACCAAGAGGTAGATTTGGGATTGACAATTGATCAAGGTGGTAAAACATATAAAGTAATCTTCGCCAAATCCAACCTCACAAAAGATGGTCTTGCCGCAAATGAATATGATTATGGTGATTACTTTGCTTGGGGAGCTACGGAACCTTGGTATCATTCAGCGACAGAAACGTGGAAACAAGGCAAAGAAGAAGGATACACAGAAACTACTGCCCCAACCTTAAGCAAAACATACAATAAAAATGATGTATTATCCTCGTCAGACGATGCCGCACGCCAGATTCTCGGTGGTGCCTGGCAGATACCCACAACAGAGATATGGGTGGCTTTGTACGGTGCCAATTTGAATAAGGTCTATTGGGGACCTAATGGAAATAAGGGTTTGGAAACAATAAGTGAAATCAAAGGAATGAAGATAACCAGGAAAGACGATTCTAATACTTATATCTTCTTGCCTGCAGCTGGCTACTTCAGTGGGACTGGGCACCTATTTGGCGGCCGTGCTGGCTCCTACTGTTCAGGCACAGCCTACTTGAGCAATAAGGCATATACCCTGGAATTCGACGATCGCCCTTCTGTCGTTGAGCAGAGCAGATCCCTTCGCTACTTAGGTCGTTCGGTGCGCCCAGTGCGCTTGGTTGCAGTGGATTGAAACTTCAGCAATAGCGAATGGCGATGGGGTCATGGGGACAGGTACATTGGTTCACTCTTTAGGGTCGATGAACCTGTCCCCGATGATTTCGCTTGGGCTTCTGAGCCAATAGAGTTTGGCTCCGCATTTGTCTCTATTTATGGGAGAGCGTCTTCATGCGCTTTGTTTCTGACTTCTCGAAATCAGGTAAACCAGAACCTCGAGAAGTGGAACAGGCAAGTGTCAGGTTCCACGCTTCTTTCATTAATAGGTTCACCTTATATTAATTAATCATTAACATGCCGACTCCGAGAACCTATAGGCAACCGAGAATCAAGAAACACAAAAATGGAAAAAAAAGAAAAGAAAATCTATCAATCTCCTACTATGACGGTTTATGAAATCAGCAGGACACAGATTTTAGCGGGAAGTACTAATGGAGAAACAGAAACACTTGTTGAAGAAGATTATACATGGTAAAAAGAATGAAAATGAAGAAATATATTCAATCTATGATGGCTTTTGCAGCCATCGTGTCCTTTGCGTCATGTTCGTCGGAGGACAACAACACTACAATTGAAAATGAGAGTGCGGTAAAGGTAATGACCTTTACTGCAACGCAAGAAGGTGACGAACAATCAACAAGGGCAGCTATTTCAACCTCTGATAGTAAAGTCATCAATTGGGAAGAAGGCGACCAAATAAGCATCTTTGATGGGACGAATAATAAGCAGTTTACATTGAAGGATGGTAAAGGAACACCAAATGCTACTTTTACAGGTGAGGCACTTGAGTCGGGTTCTTATACAGCCGTTTATCCATATCAGTCAACTGCATCTCTTTCGGGCAATGATGTTACAAACGTAACCCTTCCTGCCACTCAAACCGCTACCGATAACAGCTTCGATAATAATGCAGCATTAATGATGGCTCAGAGCAATAGCAACACGTTGAATTTTAAGAATGTCGTAGGCTATGTAAAAGTGAAACCTACTTTCAATTGCACAAGAATAGATTTAAAGGCTTTTGACAACTCTGCGGTATTGGCAGGAACTGGCACAGTCTCTTATAACAACGGAGAACCAAAACTCGATCTTTCCAATGCGGAAACAAAGAATGATGCCATCACACTGACTGGAGACATCAAGGCAGGCAATTACTACTATATTGCAGTACCCCCAGTTACACTTAAGGCAGGTTGGACTATAGAATTCACAGCTAAAGATAATGGTAAATTATATTCTCGCAAGGGAACAAACCCCATCACTTTCACTCGCAACAAGGTGACCGACCTTGGTGAGTTTGCTACCACAGGGGATTATTGGTATGATCCAGTTAGAGCCGACCAAGAGGTAGATTTGGGATTGACAATAACTATTGGCACAAAGAATTACAAAGTAATATTCGCCAAATCCAACCTAACAACCACAGGTCTTGCCGCAAATGAATATGATTATGGTGATTACTTTGCTTGGGGAGCTACGGAGCCTTGGTATACTGAAATAGACAAAACGAGCTCTCCTTGGACAGCCACATGGAAAAAATTGGGTGGATACAAAAGTACCAATGCACCATTCTACAATAGTTCAACAGATTCATATACCAAATACACGCCAGGAGATGCCCTTGAAGCATCTGACGATGCCGCTCGTCAGATACTTAAAGGTGACTGGCGGATACCAACTACAGAGATTTGGGCGGCTTTAGTGAATAATTCTACAAAAGATTGGGATAGTACTAATAAAGGATATAAATTTACAAAAAATAGTCA
Source organism: Prevotella sp. P4-98 (assembly GCF_002251405.1). Lineage (NCBI taxonomy): Bacteria > Pseudomonadati > Bacteroidota > Bacteroidia > Bacteroidales > Prevotellaceae > Prevotella > Prevotella sp. P4-98. Next base: position 13,283 of record NZ_NPJC01000021.1, read on the forward strand.
AACTCTCTTCTTGCCTGCAGCTGGCAACGTCTGGGAGACTTCGTTCGAAAATGTCGGCTCTAGCGGCCGCTACTGGTCAGGCACAACAGCCAGCTTGAACAGAACCGCATATTACCTGCACTTCGGTGATGTTAATCTCAATGCGCAGGACAGCGGCAGTCGCAACCAAGGTTTTCCGGTGCGCCCGGTACGCTTGGTTGAGGTATCACAATCCCAGCAATAGCGCATGGCGATGGGATTTATATATCCCTCCGCCGCCTAAACCCCGAGTCATTAGGGTCATGGGGACAGGTACATTGGTTCACTCTTTAGGGTCGATGAACCTGTCCCCGATGATTCTGTGAACACCCTTCAAACCAAGCAAAAAAGTTGTTTCAACTATCGGAAAAGAGTGACGTCAAATATTATGCAATAGTTTTGTCCTACGTTTGACAAGGGTGTTGCCGGACATCAGAACATACAAAATCGTGTATTGGCGGCTATTGCGGTTGGGCTGTTTCTGTGATGGCAACGGTAGAGGACCTGGTGGTCGAAGGGTGGTCGAATACCGCAAGTCAGCGTAATCGACCACCCACGTAAACAGCATACACATAGCGTGTTATGCTGAATTGGTGGTCGAGTGGTCGAAATTTTGCGACATCGCGTGTGCACGTGCATACATGCGCGTACCTATTATATAACTGAACTTTCGCATGTGGGGAAGTTAAGGGAAGTTAGAGAGAAGTTAAGGGACAAATGTCCTACGTCTTACGGCAAAAGGCTATTGTCTCTTAACTTCCCGAACGACCGTAGGGAGTGATAACTTCCATTTTATGGCACCTTTTCTCGCCATGACAGAATTAAAGCGAGCTTTATTCTGCTCATTTGGCTTAACGAAAACGTTCCATTTTATGGCACCTTTTCTCGCCATGGCAGACCTCGAACGAGCTCGGGTCTGCTCATCTGGCTTAACGAAAACGTTGGGTTTCACCCTTCGTTTTCTCGCCATGACAGAATTAAAGCGAGCTTTATTCTGCTCATTTGGCTTAACGAAAACGTTCTTTAACTTCAATCAATTCCCTCAGTTGCGAAACTTGAATTATATAACATATAAAAGGGTTGCCTCAGTCTTTCTACCTACATGGGAAGAATTGCTGTCCTTCGTGCAGCGCCTAAACATCCGATGGTTTCTTTTCTAATTGACTCTTGGTTTTGGGCATGTCGGCAAATTCGGAACTTAGATTGTCGAACAGAATCTTTTGCTCGTCGGTAAGTGTGACGAGTCCGTGACCCACTTCTCTGAACCATTTTCGCAATTCAATCTCATTGCGATCGCCATCCATGAAAGGATAACGCTTGTTTTGGATGACAAAGAGACGGAAGCGGGAAAGTATTTCATAGAATGATCCTGTGGGGAACGGTACTGCTTGTCCGTCTTGGTCGTAATCGTATTTTTGAGGTATTATCACTTTGTGAGTCTGCTCATCAACGTTCATGTTGTAGGCTTCCTTCAGCAACTGGCATAGGGTAGCGATAATCCGATCCTGATGCTCTGTGCCTGGAACTACATAGTCACTTAATGGAATTTCAAGGGCGTTTTGATAATTCCAATATGCTCTCGTTGTGATCTCTTTCAGCACCTTTCGCCAGTCTATTGACTCCCAGATATCAAGGTCGATATTGTAGCAGACTCCTTTTATGGTAATCTGGTTTTTGATTTTCTTTTTCTTTTCTTTGGGTTCTGCAGGTGTTTCGGGCGTGACAGAAACGTCTGGAGTCTGAGACTTCTGATGTGCTGATACATATTGTTGGATTAGTTCGATAAACCGTTCGCCGTAAGTATTGCATTTGTGTTCACCGATGCCATAGGTGTTGCCGAATGCTGATAGTGTTGTGGGCATATCTGTGGCCAGGGCATGGAGAGACTTGTCGGACATCACGACATACGTAGGATAGTTGTTCTCATTGGCAATTTCCTTTCTCAGCGTTTTCAGTTGTTCAAACAGTTCCATGTGCTCTGTTGTTGCAGATGCTGCTGTCGTTGCCTCTTCAGCAGTCTGTTTCTGACGACCTCTTGTGCGAGCCTCCCTACTGACAACTACCAATTGCACTTTGGCTTTTCCGTGAAGCACATCCTGTCCGAGTGGAGTGACGTGTAGATGGTTGTCTTCGTTGTAGGCAATCTCTATATATCCCATTTGCAACATCTGAAGCAGATAGTCGCGCCAGTCTCTTACAGGAACATCTCTGCCGGCTGCAAAGGTCTTGATTTGGTTATAACCACGTGACACGAGTTCCGGCGAGAAGTTTCCGTGCAAGATGTCTATGGTGAGCGTGAATCCTATTTGCTCATCGGTTCTGATAATGGCAGAAAGCGCCTTTTGTACCAGTTCTGTACCGTCGAATGTCGTTGGTGGAGTCTGGCAGACGTCACAGTTGCAACAGTTCATGTCGCTTGTTTCTCCAAAATAGTTCAACAGAATGCGTCGGCGACATATTTGTGCTTCGGCATATTCCTGCATGCGTTGTAGTTTTTCGGTGTTGATTTCGCGTTGTCCGCTTTCCTCTGCGAAATGGCGTAGCGTGATAATATCCTGCAAGTTGTAGAACAAGACAGTCTCGCAAGGCAGACCGTCACGTCCGCCACGTCCAATCTCCTGATAGTAGTTCTCTATAGTTTTGGGCAGATTGTAGTGGACAATGAAGCGCACGTTGCTCTTATTGATGCCCATACCGAATGCAACAGTAGCACAAACCACCTGGATGCGATCGTTGATGAAGTCCTCTTGTATTCGATTGCGTTCGTCGGTGGGTAACCCTGCATGATAAACACCAACGGAAAAACCTTCTTTCCTGAGTTTCTCTGCAACAGTCTCGGTGGTCTTCTTTGCCAGACAATAGATAATGCCGCTATCGCCCTGATGACGCTGAATCAGATTGGTTATTGTGCGTAGCTTCTCTTTGGCAGAGTATCCCCTTCTGACATCCAGACTCAGATTAGGCCGGTCGAATGAACTGATAAAGGTTTCGGCATTTTGCAGACGTAACTGTTCTATAATGTCGGATCGCGTAATTTTGTCGGCAGTAGCCGTAAGTGCCATTATGGGAACATCAGGAAACAGTTCGTGCAGATTGCCCAACTGACTATACTCTGGTCTGAAGTCGTGACCCCATTGTGAGATACAGTGTGCTTCGTCGATAGCAAAGAGAGAGACTTTCAGCATGGTTTTCATCCATCCCAATTCCGTGATGAGTCGTTCGGGCGAGATGTACAGCAGCTTTATTTCACCTCGCAGACACCTTTCAGTAATTTGCCGATTGGCAATCTCGTCGTTTGCGCTATTCAGTGCCTCCGCTGCAATACCGTTGGCTACCAGCGTTTCCACTTGATCTTTCATCAGCGAGATGAGTGGGGAGACTACTATGGCTGTGCCCTCCATCATCAAGGCAGGTATCTGAAAGCAGATGGATTTTCCACCTCCAGTGGGCATGAGTACCAGTGCGTCCTTGTGTTGCAGCACGTGATTGATGATTTCTTCCTGTAAAGGACGGAAGGAATCGTAACCATAATATGACTTGAGAGTTTCTAAAGCTGTATTCATCGTTGTAAAGAAGTTGTGTCGTTTGTATCTTGTCTTTCCCTCCTATGTACCTACCTATTCAGTCCCAATGATCGATTGGGGTTAGAATATAGATTCCTCGGTTTCCGAGGTGAAAAGTTCGAGGGCTTTCATGCCCATGATAGAATTTCCTTTGGCGTTGAGGCGTGGACTCCATACGGCAATGGAATAGCGGGAAGGATAGATGGCAACAATGCCTCCGCCAACACCACTCTTGCCAGGTAAACCGACCAGAAAGGAGAACTCGCCAGCCTCGTCATAGAAACCACAGGTTTGCATGATGGCATTGATGCGCTTCACTCTCGATATGGTGAGATTGACACCTGCATGGGAGAAGGGTTCGTTGCTCTTGGCAAATGCCATGAAGGCGCGTGAGAGATCCTCACAACTCATCTCCAACGAACACATCCTGCAATAGAGGTGCAGCACTTGGTTGACATCGTTGTGCAGATTGCCGTGATGCTTCAACAGGTAGGCTATCGAGGCATTGAGGTAACTGCAACTCTGCTCAGACTGCGCCACCTCGTCGGAATAGTCTATGGTGGGGTTGCCGCTGATGGTGCGCACGAAATTCAGGTAGAATGCTTCGGGATCGTCAAGATTGGAGAGCAACACATCGGCAGAGACCAGAGCTCCTGCATTGATGAAGGGGTTGCGAGGAATGCCGTGCTCATACTCCAACTGCACCAATGAGTTGAAGGCAGACCCAGAAGGTTCTTTCGCCATGCGCTGCCATAGGTCTTTACCCATGATGCTCAGGGCAATGGCGAGGGAGAATACTTTCGAGATACTTTGTATAGAGAACTTCGTGGCGGAGTCTCCTAAGCGGTAGGTCTTACCATCGAGCGTGTTGAGGCATAAGCCAAACTGGTCGGGGTTGACACGAGCTAGTGCCGGGATGTAGTCGGCTTGTTTTCCTTCGTGTGCATATACCTCTATTTCCTTCCTTATTTTGTCTAATATAGGCTGATAGTCCATAGTTCTTTTCGGTTGTTGGTGAGCCTTGCAATTGCAAAGCTAAACATTTTTTTTCAATCCTCAAAACAGTATTGTTGTTTTTTCGCCATCGGAGAGGTTTTTATCATCGGAATTTAAACAGAATCTAAACGGATTCTTGGAATTATGAAACTACGGAGATATAGTAAATATGGAAAATCTGTACAAATCTGTATGCTCTGTGGATTTCGGTTCCGTGTATGATGGCTGATGAACGAAAGAATTTCGCGAGAGATGTGTGACATTACAGATTTTATTTGTAATTTTGTGACATAAACTAAAAAAACGAAGTATTATGATTCAACGATTATTATCCTTTCTCGATGCTTCGCCAGTGAATTTCCTGGCTGTGAAGAACATTGCCGATGAACTCGAACGTCATGGCTTCCGCCGTATCAATCCTAAGAAACCACTGGGAAAACTGGTGGCTGGCGACAGATTCTATGTCACTAAGAACGATTCTGCGGTCTTTGCCTTCCAAATCGGAAGTATGCCGATGGCTGATCGGGGCTTCCACATGATTTGTGCGCATAGCGATTCACCGACCTTCCGCATCAAACCGAATGCTGAGATGGACTGTGAAGGCGGTATCGTGAAACTCAATACTGAGGTGTATGGTGGACCTATCATGTCCACATGGTTTGACCGTCCGCTGACTCTTGCGGGTCGCGTGATAGTGAAAGGTGAGGATGCGATGCACCCACAGACTCGGCTTTTGCATATCAAACGGCCTCTGTTGCAGATTAGTAATCTCGCCATCCACTTCAACAGACAGGTGAACGACGGCGTGAAACTGAGCAAACAGAAAGATGTGCTGCCTATCCTTGGCATCATCAACAATGAGTTGGAACGTGGCAATCTGCTGATGAATATCATTGTGGAAGCACTCGACGGAGTGAAAGCCAGCGATATTCTCGACTTCGACCTCTATCTGGCTGACATCACACCTGCCTGCACTTTCGGTGCACACGATGAGTTTATCTCCTCTGGCAGGCTCGACGACCTGTCGATGTGTTATGCCGGCCTTGAGGCTTTGCTGGCATCACAACCCACCACGACCACGCAGGTACTTGCCATCTTCGACAACGAAGAGACGGGATCGCAGACCAAACAGGGTGCGGGCAGTCCGTTCCTATCTTATATGTTGAAGCGCATTGCCCTGGCACAAAGCGGTAGCGAGGAAGCATACTACCAGGCAGTGGAGCGTGCGTTTATGATTTCTGCAGATAATGCACACGCTTGGCATCCTAACTACAGTGAGAAATTCGACCCCACCAATCATCCTAAACTGGGCGGTGGTCCCGTCATTAAGTTTAATGCAGCGCAGAAATATGCCAGCGATGCGGTGTCGGCTTCTATCTTCGCCAGCATCTGTCAGGAGGCAGGAGTGCCTTGCCAACGCTTTGTGAACCATAGTGATGTGGCAGGAGGAAGTACGCTCGGCAATATCCTGGCATCGAGCATTCCTGTGAAGGGAGTGGATATGGGCAATGCCATCCTCGCTATGCACAGTTGCAGGGAGACCGGAAGTGTTGCCGACCATGAATACTGCGTGAAGGCTTTCACTGCGTTCTATGGTATGGAATAATATCTCAGACCGAACGAACAACCCTTTCACACCATCAACGACAACGATACACTAAAAGATGAAACAACAATACACCACGCTGCTATTCGACCTTGACGGAACCTTGGTGGATAGTGGCGAAGGTATTATGCGCAGTGCCGAACATGCACTCAACCATTTCGGCATTGAGGTTGCCGACTACCGTACGTTGCGACCCTTTGTGGGTCCGCCACTCGAAGACTCGTTTATAGATTTCTACGGCTTCACTCCAGAACAGGCTGCTGAGGCCGTCGAGGTCTATCGCGAACGCCATGCTGCCATCGGTATGTATGAAGAGGAACTCTATCCCGGTGTGCTCGATTTCCTGCGTGAAGTGAAACGCAGGGGTTATACCACCGCTATTGCCACGAGTAAGATGCGCTTTCAGGCGGATATCGTCGTGAAGGAGATCTTTCCAGAACTATCTCCTTATATAGATAAAGTGTTTGGCAGAGATGATGAAGGACTGCTCCACACCAAGGCGGACGTGATCAATGACGGACTGAAACAGTTGCAGATTACCAACCTCCATGAGGTGTTGATGATAGGCGACCGCCGTTTCGATATTGAAGGGGCGAAGGTCTGTGGACTCGATTCCATGGGTGTGCTCTTTGGTTATGGTGATCGTCCTGAGATGGAGCAAGCCGGTGCCGATTATATCTGCGAATCGTATGACGAAATGCTGCAATACCTTTAAACTCCAACAATGATGAAGACAAAGAATAATCATGGAATGAGGCTGATGGCGGTGACGGTGACAATCATGCTGCTGACGGCAATGTCGTGGTCATCTTGTATCAAGCGACTGCCCGGTAGTGACCAACAACCGCGCTCTGCCAGCCGCCCACTTATGGGAGGTAATCTGCATCAAGAGCGTAAAGCGCTGAAAGCTACGATGGCTTCTCTGCCTCCTGACAAGCAAAGGGCTATGTCAAGGGAGGAACTTACATATACCCTGACGCGTACTGCCAAGGGAGTGAAGGCGCAGGAGATACGTCACTTTGGCTATTTGACTTGTTGGAACTCGGATTGGCTTATCCCCAACTGGGTGGCGTATAGTCTGAATCCAAGGAAGGTGGCTGGTATCGTGAAACGTCCTAAACGCCAGTTTGAACCCGATCCACAGGTGAAGGGGCGTTCGGCAGAACATAGTGATTATACGCATTCTGGGTATAGTCGTGGTCACATGGCTCCTGCTGCCGATATGAAATGGAGTGAGCGGGCGATGAACGAGAGCTTTTATCTGAGTAATGTGTGTCCGCAGGTGCAAGCCATGAATGGTGGTGTATGGGAACATGTGGAGCGCAAATGCAGGCAGTTGGTAAAAGAGACTGAGATTTTTATCTGTACTGGTCCTATCATGGGCAAACGTCCAGAGCGCATCGGTAGAAACGGTGTGGCTGTTCCGGAACGATTCTTCAAGGTGGTTTGTATGCAGCGCAACGGTAAATGGCAAGCCATCGGCTTTGTTGTTCCTAACAGTGATTGCAAGGGAAGTATGTTTCGCTATGCTTGTTCGGTAGATCAAGTTGAAGCGTTGACAGGCCATGATTTCTTCTATGAATTGCCTGATTCGATAGAAAACAAAATAGAGGCGGCATGGGGAACGCAAGCCGATTGGCAATAACTTATTCGCGTGGATAAGTTGAATGCCATATAGATATTATAGAGCAGCGAAAGCATAGTGAAATTGAATTTTCACTTTGCCTTCGCTGCTTTATTATCGAGATGTGATGTTAACGATTGGCGATTAGTAGTCGTAAAGACGGATGTGGAGAATCTTCCAATCGTCGCACGAGATGCGAGCGTGACGGCCCTGATGGTCTTGGTCGCCATTGTGGCGGCGCAAGAACTGTAGGCTTCCATCGGAAGCAATAGTTACCTCATCCACAAAACCGATACCTTTGCGCTTGCCAGTGAAACGACCTTTTTGTTGTTTGGCGGTCTGTTGACCAGCCAAGGCAAAACCATCTTCACCCAGCGTTTTCTGTTCTTCGCGGTTCTTCTCGTATTCGGTGGCAAAGCTCACGACGATGCCAGAACCCGCCAACAGATATTCGTTGGCTGCCAAACGGATGATCATAGCACCACCTTCGGGCCATATTGAACCATCGGTGGCACGAGCGTCCCAAGGTAAGGTGTAGTAATGGCGCGCGGTAATCATCGTGCCTTTATCGTTGATGATGCGCTCTTTGTCCTCTTGGTCGAAGAGCAGTCCCCACGAAGGTTTGTTCATCAAGGGGCGCAACTGGCGTAAGAGGTCGTACGACTTGCTGATGCCATTGGTTTCTGCCTTACTGGCTTGGTCGATGGCAAAGGGTGAAAATCCCAATGCCTGATGCTCGCCGAAGGCATACATGGCGCGCACACCACTGTTGACGCAGCAACGCGTTTCGGGAATAAACAGACGATTGTTGGCAAGCGCATATTGACTTGCCCAACCCTTGAAGCCCGTGTCGTAGATGTCGGGAGCCAGCAACAACAGTTGTGGAGCTCCAGCATGCCAGAGGTCGATGAGGTGGGCGAGCGGTCCTGCCGAAGGATATTGTCCCGGCAGACGTCCTCGGCTGTTCATGGCAGCATTGACATAGAACGGCAGTTGCGTGATTTTTCTGCCAGCCTCACATAGTCTGCCTACATATTTCGCATAGTTGTAAGCCATAAAGACCTCGTCGGCATAGACATCGGTGCCAAACATGCCATTCCATGTGCGTTCCTTGAGGTTGAGACGATTCGTCAACCAAGGGTGGAGCGACTTCTGGTGTTTCTTCAGATAACTTATCAATTCGTCGGGCACAGGCTTTTGCCATTCGCGTTCTGCCAATGGTGCATGGTCGCGAGCATCTTCCAATATACCTATTTCATTCTCCACTTGAATCATGATGACCACATCCTTGCCCCGTTCTTCCACTCGTTTGAGCAGTGCTTCGAAGGCACGGCGGTCTGCTTGGAACACCTCTTCGGAGAAGCAACTGGCAATTTCCAATGGTTTGCTATCGGCTGTTGTGGCGCGAGGGAAACGTTTGGTGTCTTCTTTGAACCATAGTGGTGCGTAACACGACATGGAGTTTTTCCATGCTCCAAACCACAATAATACGAGTTGCAACTGATTCTCACGTGCTTGGTCGATAGTGCGGTCCAAGAGTGTAAAGTCGAACTTTCCCTCTTGTGGTTCAAGAAATTCCCAGTAGATGGGCGCCAGTACGGTGTTCAGTCCAAGGGCTTTCATGCGAGGCATGACCTTGTCTATGTCGGCAACCGATGTGGTTGCCGAGTTGCTGAGCTCTCCGCCGAGCATGAAGAAATCGTTTTTCTGCTGTGCATGAACAGGCGACAGCAGACCTAAGAATAATATAAAGGAGAATAGAATCTTCATATACTATTGTTTTTTATTTGCGAATCCACCGAAATACTTCAAGCAAACATCGCGCCATTCACGTGCATTCTGTAGCTGATCTTCCAAGCGATCATCCACTTCGCGCCATCGCTGTTCATCAACATAATGGCGCATCTTGTTGTGCCAGATGTTATGATAGGTCTCTACATTGATGACACCTTGGTTGTAGTGATACTGCAGCGACTCCCACAGGGTGCTTCCGTCTTTCATTTGATAAGTCCAAGGCACATGATGGAACCACAGCAGGAGATTCTCCGGACAGGTCTCCAACTTATCGTACATCGACGCATAGGGTTCGCGATACTGGCTCACAGCATCGGTACCCTTAGACGAACGGTCGAAACCAATGCCGTTGGCGTCAGCCTGATGATAATATACCGGGCACCATTCCAATGGATATTCAGCCTTGAAGCCATCGGGTTCTGGACCATAATGGTGGTCGAACTTGAAGATATGGTGTAAGCCCAATGGCATCATGTAATCGACACAGGTCTCACGACTCTCTTCCATGATGGTTGACATCATATAGACGAAATTCTCATCGGTACTGAAAGTTTGTCCCAACCATTCTTTGGCAATATCCTCAGACGATAGTGATGGATCCCATGCCAAACGTCCGAAAGCATACCAGTTGGCTTGCGAGAAATGGTGACCACACCAGTTGCGGTCCTTGCCGATATTGGCTACGCCTGAAATGCCCGCCAGCCATTCGGGTTCCACATACTGGAAAAACTCTTTCCACATAGGACCGAGATAGACCAGATGGTGTGACTGACCAGTGTATTCCTGTGTGATTTGCAGTTCAGCCATATTGGGCGTCTCGCTAATCTGATCGAATACAGGACTGTAAGGTTCACGTGGTTGGAAGTCGAGCGGACCGTTTTTGGTTTGCAGAATGACGTTTTCGCGGAACTTACCGTCGAGCGGTTTAAACTCCGACACCGCCTGTTTCACGCGGTCTTCCCCTTTATGGTTAGCGCCATAGACGAAGCAACGCCAGATGACGGTACCGTTGAAAGGTGCTAAAGCATCAGCCAACATATTGGCACCTTCGGCATGTGTGCGATGATAGTCGCCCGGTCCGGGTTGTCCTTCACTGTTGGCTTTCACCAAGAAACCGCCGAAGTCGGGGATGATACTGTAGATTTCCTTTGCCTTTCGCTTCCACCATTGACGCACACGCTTGTTTTTTGGATCAGCGGTGCGTGTATCGCCAAGTGCCATTGGTGTGGCGAAATTGATAGAGAGATAGACGCGAATGCCGTAAGGGCGCAACAGATCGGCAATCTTTCTGACCTCGTCGAGGTATTCACGCGTCAGCATCTTAGGCGAAGCGTTGACATTGTTGAGCACCGAACCATTGATGCCGATAGAGGCATTGGCGCGTGCATACTGATGAAGCAATGCTTCATCGAGGTGGAACCACTCGAAGATACTCTCTCCTGCATAGCCACGTTCGATGCTTCCGTCAAGATTGTCCCAGTGGTTGAGCATTCTCAAACGAAACCTTGGGTGCTGTTCCACGTGGTTCATGTTGCCTTGTATGGCTTGACGACGCAGTACGTCGTAAGCGCCATAGAGCAGACCGATGTCGCGTCGGGCACGTACCACGACACTGTCTTCATTGCCATTGATGGTAAAACCCTCGTCGTCTGTAAGGGCAGGGTCGATGAGTAATGTTGCCTTTGTACCAGCGAAATAGTCGGTAAGTTCTTGTTTTGCCAAGTCTATCGTTGCCGATTGTGCATTGGTGCTCACGTGTGCTGTTTGGCTTTTCTGTGCCGGCAACCATAAACGATGGCCGTCTTCAGCCCATGAAGATAGGGTGAAGACGGTCAGAGTAAGTAGTGTGAATAGTTTTTTTTTCATTTGCTTTATTGTTGTTTCAACAGGTTCATGGGTTGTTGCAGTGGCAGAGCATCGGTTGTTTTCTCAGTATATTCTGTGAGTTTCAATGTGGCAGAAGCCTTGATGGTCTCTACATCAGTACCGATTTGGAAGGTATAAACGCCAGCATCAACTTTCCATTGGCATCCAGCTTCATCGTAGCTTGCCAAGTCGCGCTTGTCAATTTGCATGGTGAGGGTCTGACTCTCGCCTGGCTTCAACTCTTTGGTTTTGCCGAAAGCCTTCAACTCGCGAGTTGGTTTCTCATAGTTGCCTTTAGGTGCTTTCACATAGACCTGAGCCACCTGCTTACCAGCAACGTCACCCGTGTTTTTCACATTGATGCTCACATTGATGGTGTTGCCGTTGAGTTTCACTACCGGTTTGGTGAGTTCGAAAGTGGTGTAGCTCAGACCGAAACCGAAAGGATAAGCCACCCGCTTGTTGAATGTGTCGAAATAGCGGTAACCCACGTAGATATCTTCCTCGTGGTTCGTGTAATCCACATTCTTCACATGACCACTTCCCTCCATATTTTTATAGGTGTACATATCGTAGTCTTGTGGGAAATTGGCAGTTGAAGGATGGTCGGTGGCAGCGATGGGCCATGTCATGGTGAGGCGTCCAGAAGGATTTACCTTACCTGTAAGAATGTCAGCCACAGAGTTTCCACCCTCAATACCCGGTTGCCAAGCCACGAGAATGGCATCTACACGGTCGCGCCAACTGGCAGTTTCCATGACAGAACCAGAGTTGATGATGACAATAACCTTTTTGTTTTTAGCGTGGAAAGCATCTGAAACGCGGAAAATCATGTCTTGCTCGTCCTTGGTGAGATTAAACTCGCCGTTGATGTTGCGGTCCATTCCCTCGCCAGCTTGGCGTCCGATGGTGATAATAGCCGCATCAGCCAATGGTTCTTCATGGGCTACACAACGCTCAGTAATCTCTATTTCATCGTATTTGGGCTGTCCCTGATTGAGGAACCACATCATCGGATTCTTGTCAGCTTCAAGTTTTGCCTTGGCATACTTCACATAGCTCTGGTAAATCTCCGTCAGTTGTGGTGTGGTGTTGACGCCGATATTCTTCAGTCCTGTTACCATATCGACAGAATATCCTACGTTGACACAGCCGCTACCGAGACCACCCGACATGAAGTTGTAGGAGCTGACACCAAACAGCGCTACTGTTTTCAGCGAACGTATAGGCAGTGTATTGTCGTTTTTCAGCAGTACCATACCCTCAGTGCTACTTTGTCTGGTGATGGCAGCATGAGCTTTGAGATCGGGTTCGCTACTGAATTTATAACCTTTGAAGCGTGGTGTTTTCACGATATATTCCAGCATGCGGCGTACATTGCGATCTACATCAGCCACATCGAGACGTCCGGCTTTCACCGCAGCCACGATATCTTCCACCTGAGCAGGGAATCCCGGCATCATCAAATCGTTGCCGGCAGCCACCTCTGTTTCTACGGGAAGGTCTTTGCGCTTGCCAATCCAGTCGGTTTCTACAATACCTTTATAGCCCCAATCCTCGCGGAGCACCTTGGTAAGGAGGTCTTTGCTGCCTTGTGCATAGTGTCCATTCACTTTGTTGTAAGCCGACATGATGGTCCAAGGATTGCTGCGGCGCACCACCATCTCAAATCCTTTCAGATAGAGTTCTCGCAGTGCACGTGGGCTGACGCGCTCATCCACACGGGTGCGGTCAGTTTCTTGTGAGTTGGCAACATAGTGCTTTGCACTGACACCAACGCCCTGACTCTGCACACCTTTGACGAAGGCAGTACCGATGAGTCCCGTCACGATAGGATCTTCTGAATAGTATTCGAAGTTGCGTCCGCATAGCGGATTGCGGTGAAGGTTGAGGCCAGGACCCAGAATCACATCACATCCGTATTCCAGAGTCTCGTTGCCGATGGCTTGTCCCACCTGTTCTACGAGGTCGGTATTCCATGTGGAAGCGAGACAAGTGCCGATGGGGAATCCCGTAGCGAAATAGTTTTTACTATCGCCCTCACGGTGTGCATCGATATGTACGCCGGCAGGACCGTCGCATTGTACTGTCGATGGAATGCCCAGTCGTGGTATGGCTACGGTGTAACCAGCCGCTCCAGGTACGAATTTCTTCTGGTGTCCCAACATGGCACCACTACCCACGAAGCCGTCGTTGCCGCCGCCTACCAGCAGTTGTGCCTTTTCTTCCAACGTCATGGCTTTAATGATTTCGTCGATGTTGTCAGCAGTTAGTTTGGGCTGCGCCGTCATTGATGCAGCCGTCATGGCAATTGCAATACCTGTCATCAGTGTTCTTTTCTTCATAGATGTTATTGGAATTTTGGTTATTATCGTAATTGTTATAGTTGTATATTGCCTACAAAATTACGATATTTCTGTCATATTCGCAAATTTCCGATAGTGTTTCCCTAAAAAATAAAATGTCCGCAGGGATGCTGCGGACATGATGTATGGTAGGAGGTTCCCGTATGTCTCTCTTATTCGTGGACGTAGATGTTCCATCCGAGATAGGTCTCGATGGCCTCTTGCAGAATATCAACAACATCTGTGCGACACATGGCAACGTGGTGTTCGAAACCGTTTTTGCAGATGTATTTCATCAGTTTTTGCAGGTTATCTACCTTTGTTACAGCGATGCAACCGTCCATTCCGTAGGGATCGTCGGTCAGTTCGCCCTTGCCCAGATAGGTTTTGATGCAGCCCTTGGTATCGTCGGTGGAAAGTCGGAAAAAGGTGAAGTCGCCCTTCGACACTTTCGCATAGACCGCACCAAAGGTGTTGATCTTGCCCAAGGTGCGTCCGAGCACACCGAGAGGACCGAGCCGGAGTTGGTCGTTGCCGATAAACGAGCGTGGGAAGTTACCGCAGTGGGTACATACACACTTATTGCGGTCGTCGGCAAAATTGTTGTTCCAGTCGAGCAGGGCAGGAGCTTGTCCTGATGCCAGACTGAGTGCATACATCGATACAGCGCCAGCCAAGTCTGTTTCGCAAGCCGCAGGAATGAGTTTGTCGCTGAGCATTGACATGGTGACGCACGCTGCACAACCATAATTCTGCTCCAGCGAATCCCAACACTGAATGGCAACAGCCTGCACATCGTTGTCAGCAATCCAGTTTTCCACTGCCACTCCAAACTTCACTTGCAGTGCCAGTTTGCTGTTGTAAGCCTCAGGCACTTCAGCATAGTGGCGTATGCGGTCGCACATGGCTTTGAATTTCGGGTCGTCATCGCTGATGCGTTGTGCCGCAAAGAGAATTTCCGAGAGGTCGGCAGGCACTACGGTAATGCCTGAACGCTGTAGGAGTTTCTCGCTGGCGCGGCATGTATTGAATCCTAAGGGACGTGTACCAATCTGTCCGATACGGCAGTGTCGCAGTCCGTTGACCACGCGGCAGATGGCAGCAAAGCGGTTGATGTCCTGTAAGAGTAGTGGACTGTAGATGGAATAAGTATGCAGCGAGGTGTCGGTAAAGGGGATGCCATACTGATAGAGGTTGTTGCAAACCGATATTTTACCGCAGAACGCATCGCGTCTGCTATCCAAATCCACTTTATCGTTATCATCGTCGCAGGCTTGAACCATGACGGGCACGTTGAGATCAGCATCGCTGATGGCATTGATGATACCGATTTCAAAACCGAAGTTTGGCAGTGAAACGATGATACCATCTATCTCGTCGCGGTGTTCGCGAAACTGTTTTGACACCTTCAGACCGTCTTCGCGTGTTTCAATGCTACTGCTTCCTGTGGGTGTAGCATCCTCTGGAAGGATGACATATTCATAACCATTGGCATCGAGAGTAGCCAGTAATTGTTTGCGAACATCGCGTGCCAGTTCTGAATTGAAGTATGCTCGTGTGCCAATAATCACTCCAAAGCATGTTTTTCCATTTCTCATATAGTAGTGGTTTTAGTTTAGTAATTCTTATTTGCAGAGTTGTCCGACAGCCTTTCGCCATTCGCCATAGAGTCTGTCGTGTTCTGTTGTGTGGTGAGGCAATACCGTGCGCGTCACTTTTCGTAGTGATGCGACCTTGTCGAAACTGTTCCACAGTTGGCGTGCAAACCCATTCATCACTACAGCTCCCAGTGCCGAAGCATCTTCCACCTCGGTGCAAACGATGGGAGTTCGCAGCATATCGGCTTGAAACTGCATGAGGAAAGCGTTTCTCGTAGGTCCACCATCGGCACATATCTCAGTGAGTGCGCCCCCCGTGGCTTGTGCCATAACGTCAGCCAAGTCCTTCACTTGATAGGCAATAGACTCAAGTGCTGCCCTCACCACATGGGCTTTTGTGGCAGCAAAGGTCAGTCCGAAGACCGCACCTTTCACTTGGCTGTTCCACCATGGAGCGCCCAAACCTGCAAAAGCCGGTACGATATAGACTCCACCGTTATTATCTACCGACGTGGCGATGGCTTCCATTTCAGCCGGATGATCTACGAGTTGCAGTTGGTCAGCCATCCATTTGAGTGTGGCTCCTGTGCTGTAAATGTTTCCCTCGTAGCCATAGAAGGTGCGTCCCAATGCTGTGAATGCCACACTGGTGACGAGTCCTTGTGGTGCCGGCAACGGATTTTCTCCGATGTTGACCATCACGCTCGACCCTGTGCCATAGGTCACTTTTCCCTGTCCGGTATTGAAACACATCTGTCCCACCAGTGCACCGTGAGAGTCGCCGAGTACTCCTGCAATCTTGATGGGCGAAGTGAAGATGCCTTCCACGGTTGTTTCGCCATAACAAGCATCGCATGGGCGCACCTCCGGCATCATTGTTCGTGGAATATTGAACAGTCGGAGCAGTTCGTCGTCCCAGTCCATGGTATGGATATTGAATAGCATGGTGCGTGATGCGTTAGTATGATCGGTGGCAAATACCTTGCCTTGGGTGAGCCGCCACACGAGCCATGTGTCGATGGTTCCCATCAGCAAGAGTCCCGCTTCGGCTTGTTGCCGAGCCCCGTCGATATGGTCGAGCAACCATTTCACACCACTTGCCGAGAAGTTTGGGTCGATGAGTAGTCCGCTGCGTTGCATCACCATCTCGGTCATGCCCCGTTGGCGCAGGTCGTTGCAACAGTCTATACCGCGTGTGTCCTGCCATACTACGGCATTGGCGATGGGGTGTCCGGTCGTTTTATTCCATACCACAGCCGTCTCTCGCTGATTGGTAATAGCGATAGAGTAGGTGTGTTGGCTGGTCTTTGCCTCGTCACCCACCAGTTGGTGGATAGCCTCTACCATGTTGCGGTATATTTCTTCGGCATCGTGTTCCACCCATCCTGTCTGTGGATAGTACTGTTGGTGATCCACGTTGGTGCGTGCCAACAGTCGGCACTGATCGTCGAACAGCAGTGCTTTGGTCGATGAAGTGCTTTGGTCGATGGCTATGATACGCTGGCTCATGATGGTTGTTATTTACGGATGAAATCGAGAGTTTTCTTCACTATGCCTGCGGCATCGAGTCCGTAGTGATGGAATATTTCGGTGTTGGAACCGTGTACTACGTTCTCGTCGGGAATGCCGATGATGCGCACCGGAACAGGATTTTCTGATAATGTTTCGCAGACCATGGCACCCAATCCACCATATTGGCTGTGTTCTTCAACGGTGATGATGCGTCCAGTCTCTGCAGCTGCGCGTCGAATGGCAGCTTCGTCGAATGGTTTCAGCCATGAGCAATCGAGCACACGGGCGCTGATGCCCTGTGCTTTGAGTTGCAGTCCAGCCTGCCAGGCATGATAGACAGTTTCGCCAGTGGCTATGATGGTGAGATCGGAACCATCGAGTACGGTGATGGCTTTGCCCACTTCAAAATCGAAATTATCGTTGGCATAGACGTCGGGCACAGCCGCACGTCCCACCCGTACATAACACGGTTGTTGGAAATCGACCAGTGTGTTGACCAGTTTGCGAGTCACTCGCCAGTCGCTGGGCAGACAAATGGTCATGCCAGGGAATGTGCGCAACACGGCAATATCGTGGAGCGAATGGTGGGTAGCACCGAGTGCACCGTATGCCACGCCGCCGCTAACACCGAGAATGGTCACAGGATTCTCGCTATACGCCAAATCCACTTTCACCTGTTCGAGTGATCGTGCCACATAGAAGCATGCCGGTCCGCAGCAGAATACCTTCTTTCCACTGTGTGCAAGTCCAGCCGAAATACCCACGGCATCCTGTTCGGCGATGCCACATTCCACAAACTGTTGGGGCAATGCGGTAGCATAGTCGCCCAGTGTGACCGAACCACGTGCATCGGTGGTAACGGCTATAATATCTTTGTCCTTACGTGCCAGTTCGAGCAACGTATCGGTAAACATCTTTCTGCAAGCAATCATATCTGATGGTTTAATGCGTTAATTATATAGAAATCAACTCTTGAGGGCGTCTATACGCTGTTGTATTTCAGCCACAGCAGCCTCACACTGTTCGGCATTGAGCACGCCGTGGTGCCATTTGGCAATGCCCTCCATGAAGCTGACCCCCTTACCTTTCGTAGTGTCTGATACGAGGAGATGAGGCTTTCCGTTGTTATAGTCGATGTTGTCGAAGGTGCGTATGATGTCATCCATACTGTCACCGTTCATCAAAATGACGTCCCAACCGAAGGCAGTCCATCTGTCGTGGATATTGTCGATAGGCATTACATCCTCTGTGTTGCCACTGATCTGCAGGTGATTGCGGTCTATGATTGCCACGAGATTGTCGAGATGATAGCGATTGGCAGCCATTGCCGCCTCGTAGATAGACCCTTCGCCCTGTTCACCATCGCCCATCATGACATAGGTGCGCCATGGCTGTTGGTCCATTTTTGCAGCGATAGCCATGCCCACGCCGATGGACAGTCCATGGCCGAGTGCTCCTGAGTTGACCTCGATACCTGGTACTTCGATGGTGGGGTGACCACTGAGAATGGAACCGAATTGTCCTAAGGTGTCGAGAACTTCGGGTTTCAGATAGCCTTTAGCCTCCAGCGTGACATAAAGTGATTCCACGCAATGCCCCTTGCTGAGTACGAATCTGTCGCGTAGGGGTGCTTTCGGATCTTTTGGATTGAGTCCGTTCATGACATGGAAATAGAGTGCCGTCATCACGTTGAGGCATGACAGGTCGCCTCCAATATGTCCCGCTTTGGCGGCATACACCACCTCGACGAGTCGTTTGCGGTTTTGCTCGGCGATGAGTTGCAGTTGTTTTGTATCCATAATATTGTCTTAGTAGTTGCTTTATATAATGATGCACGAAAGGACGAAATGTAATCACTTGAAGGGGGAAAAACGACAAAAACGATGTCTTAGGGGCATCTTCAAGTCTTATATGTAAGATTTAGCGTGTTGCTTCAATGGTACTCTCGCTCGGAAATAAAAGAAAAATCGAATTTTTTCTTTGTATTTCTCTCGCTTATTCGTACCTCTGGTGCTACGCGTCGAAGGTACTTGCGTTCGGAAATACAAAAGAAAAACGAGTTTTCCTTTTGTATTTCTCTCACTTATTCGTACCTTTGCAGTCTATATAAATAAGGTATAAGAAAACAGATAATATTATGGCAAAGAAAGCATTATTGATGATTCTCGACGGATGGGGAATCGGCAAACATGGTAAAGGTGACGTAATCTACAACACACCAACACCGTATCTTGACTATCTGACAGCCGTTTCGGCACACTCACAACTCGCTGCTTCAGGCGAAGATGTAGGTCTGCCCGACGGACAAATGGGTAACTCTGAGGTGGGACACCTCAATATCGGAGCAGGACGCGTGGTATATCAAGACCTCGTAAAGATTAACCGTGCATGCAAAGATGGCTCTATCATGGACAACGCACAGGTAAAGGCAGCTTATACCTATGCCAAGGAAAACGGTAAAAAGCTCCACCTCATGGGATTGACATCAAATGGCGGCGTACACTCAAGCCTCGATCATTTGTTTAAACTCATTGAAGTGGGAAAAGCATACGGACTGAAGAATCAGACCTTCATCCACTGCTTTATGGATGGTCGCGATACCGACCCGAAGAGCGGTAAGGGATTCATTGAGCAACTCACCAAGGTGTGTGCAGACAATGATGCTGCCATTGCCGACATCGTGGGACGCTTCTATGCCATGGACCGTGACAAGCGTTGGGAACGTGTGAAAGAGGCTTACGACCTGATTGTGAAGGGCGAAGGCAAACAGTCGGCTGACATGGTGGCTGCCATGCAGGAGTCATACGATGAGGGCGTGACCGACGAATTTATCAAACCTATCCACAACAGTAGCGTCAACGGTGTGATTGAAGAGGGCGATGTGGTTATCTTCATCAACTTCCGCAACGACCGCGCTAAGGAACTTACCGTTGTGCTCACCCAGCAGGATATGCCCGAACAGGGTATGCAGACCGTGAAGAATCTGCAATACTACTGCATGACTCCATACGATGCATCGTTCCAGGGTGTACACATCCTCTTCCCTAAAGAGAATGTGGAAGATACACTCGGCGAATATCTCTCTCGCCAAGGTAAGAAACAGTTGCACACTGCAGAGACAGAGAAGTATGCACACGTGACATTCTTCTTTAACGGCGGACGCGAGCAACCTTACGAAGGTGAGGACCGCATACTCGTGCCATCTCCTAAAGTGGCTACTTACGACCTCAAGCCAGAGATGAGTGCCTACGAGGTGAAGGATAAATTGGTGGCAGCCATCAATGAAAACAAGTATGATTTCATCGTGGTAAACTTCGCCAATGGCGACATGGTGGGTCATACCGGTGTTTACAACGCTATCGCTAAGGCAGTATGGGCTGTTGACCACTGCGTGAAAGACGTGATTGAGGCTGCTAAAGCCAACGACTACGAGGCTATCATTATTGCCGACCATGGTAATGCTGACAATGCTATCAACCCCGATGGCACACCAAACACAGCACACTCACTCAATCCCGTTCCATTCATCTATGTGACCAACAACAACAGCGCTACCGTGAAAGACGGTCGTCTGGCTGACGTTGCTCCATCTATCCTCCACATTATGGGACTGGAGAAGCCTGCCGATATGACGGGTGAAAACCTGATAGAAGACTAATCTATATCAAGTATAAAACATTCCGAAGAGTGCAAAGCCCTATGGGTTTTGTGCTCTTTGTCTTTTATAGATGATCCATTTGAAAGCCACATCGCTCTGCAAAGTAAATTGGTTTGCTGAGGAAAACAAATTGATTTGCTGAGGAAAACAAATTGATTTGCTGAGCAATTCAAATTGATTTGCTGATCTGTATGACGTTTTTGATGTTGTAAAATGCAGTAGGAGAGTGATTTATATCATATCTTCAGACCATGAAAAATCGCTGTCTTTTCATGCTGCGAAATAAAAGCTTGTATATTAGCGAATTTTCAGCAACAGAAAAGTTGCTGACTGAAGCCCATCAACACCACGCACTGACGACCGTCACGGCGGTTGCGAGCATCGGAAAAGCGAGGCTGGCAGACTAAGAAACAAAGATG
This sequence comes from Prevotella sp. P4-98, assembly GCF_002251405.1. NCBI lineage: Bacteria > Pseudomonadati > Bacteroidota > Bacteroidia > Bacteroidales > Prevotellaceae > Prevotella > Prevotella sp. P4-98. Next base: position 34,282 of record NZ_NPJC01000021.1, read on the forward strand.
CTGATTTGGCATTATGAAATATTTTGCGTAACTTCGCAGCCAGAAATATACACCCTGACCGATGGGCTGAACAGGGACTGAAACGATAGGATGACATCTTGTCAGCACCACGATTCAACCGCACGACCTATCGGGCATAAATGCAGAACAAGCAATGAACGTAGAGATAGAACCATCATGGGCGCAACGGTTGAAGCCGGAATTTGACAAACCCTATTTTCAACAACTCACCCAAACGGTGCGCATGGAGTACAGCCAGTATTCATGTTTTCCCCCAGGACGACTGATATTCAATGCCTTCAACCTTTGTCCGTTCGACAAAGTGAAGGTGGTCATTCTCGGCCAGGACCCGTATCACGAGCCAGGACAGGCTCATGGACTGAGCTTCTCGGTGCTCGACGGTGTGCGTTTCCCTCCCTCATTGCAGAATATCTTTAAGGAGATTCACGATGATTTGGGTACGGATATGCCTTTTTCGGGCGATCTGACGCGATGGGCACAACAGGGTGTGTTGCTGCTCAATGCCACACTTACCGTGCGTGCGCACCAAGCCAATAGTCATGCTGCCTTTGGTTGGCAACAGTTTACCGACGCTGCCATCCGTGCACTGGCTACCGAACGCGAGGGCGTGGTCTATATGTTGTGGGGCGGATTTGCGCGCGGCAAGGCTTATATGATAGATAAGCAGCGCAATCTCGTATTGGAGTCTGTTCATCCTTCTCCACTTAGCGCCAACCGCGGCGGATGGTTCGGACAACATCAGTTCTCGCGTTGCAATGCCTATCTGACCGAACATGGACAGCAACCTATCGTATGGTAAACCCGAAAATAGATAAATGATGAAGATACCACCTATTATAGATATTGACGGCATACTGGTGTCGTCGGACATATTGACAGAGTGTTTTTGTTGCGACCTTGATGCCTGTAAGGGTATCTGTTGCGTGGAAGGTGATGCCGGTGCACCGGTCACTACCGATGAAGTGATGGCTATTGAGGACAGTCTCGATACCGTTTGGGAAGACCTTTCGGCATCGGCGCAAGCCGTAATTGACCGTCAGGGGGTGGCTTACAGCGATCCCGATGGCGACTTGGTGACGAGTATCGTTGGCGGAAAAGACTGCGTGTTTACTTGTTACGACAACGGATGTTGCCTCTGTGCACTGGAGCGTGCCTATCGCAATGGTAAGGCGAAATTCTGTAAACCCATCAGTTGTGCACTCTATCCCATTCGCGAGAAACGATTCTCCAGTGGGCTCGTAGGACTGAACTACAACCGTTGGGCGGTGTGTAAAGATGCGGTGAAGAAAGGAAACGAGTTGCAACTTCCTGTCTATCGTTTCCTCGAAGGCCCGTTGACACGTCGCTTTGGCGAAGCGTGGTATAAAGAACTCTGTGAAGTGGCACAGCAGTTGTTGGCTGCCGAATAGCATTCAGGTAGCCCATGCCACTTGTTGAAGGGAGCAGGTCGCTATGAACGGCGGTATTCCGAGGGACTCATACCAACGTGCTCCTTGAAAAACTTTCCGAGAAACGACTGATTGGGAAAGTTCAATGCTTCAGCAATCTCCTTGATATTCATATTCGTATTCTTCAGCAACACGCGCAATTCGCGGGTCACATAACTGTTGATCCACTCGTAAGGCGTACGCTTGCTCACCTTTTTGATGGCTTCCGATAGATATTTCGGCGTGATGCAGAGTTGCTCAGCATACCAGCTGACACGGCGTTCGCTGCGGAAATTGGCTTCGAGCAAATGGATAAACTGTGTGAAGAGTTGGCTACCGCGCAACACACGGTGCTCGGTTGGCTTGCGCGTGTGATAGACCAAGTCGCTCAAATCGTAGAACATGGCAAGCAGAAGGGTGGATACTAACTTCTTGCGGTAATGGTGCCCCTTGTTCTCCAACTTACCCTTGATGAAGTTGTAGTAGTTGCTGAAGGTGGTCATCTCCGATTCAGTCAGGCTCACCACATGGTTGTTGAGCGAGAAAAGCAGCAACGACGACATGTCGGTGATGTCTTTCATAAACTCATAGTAGAAATCCTTGGACAGCATGATACACTGCGCTTTGAGGTCTGCCGATGGCACAAAGCGCTCGACAATATGTCGGTCGGAAATCATGATGAGGTCGCCAGGATTGACTGTGACCTCTTGGGTGTCGATAGAACATACGGCATGACCCTCCTGACAAAGGGCTATCAGGATGAAGTTCATGCGCTTCGCCTCTTTCGGAATAGGCGCTTCGGCAATCTCTTCGCTCAACACAATGTCGTCGTCGAAGAAATGTATGTTTTGCCAATGCTTGGTATTCTGCAGGTTGGTTTCTACTATTTTTTGCTTTTCCATGTTGTTACTGTTTTTGTTTCACCGGCTTTCAGTGTCAGTACGGCTTGGTCTTGACCGTAAACCAATGTTACTTTGCCTGATGCTTTGGCGGTGACAGTCACCTTGGTGGGGCGCCCTTCCTGCCAGGTCATTGCCACAACGTAGCCTCCGCGAGCGCAGAGTCCACTTACGCTGCCGTTGCTCCAAGCTGAAGGTAAGGCAGGTAGCAGCTCGATGGTTGCCTTGCCGCCCTCATAACTGCTTTGCACCAGCATCTCGGCAACACCGGCTGTTCCACCGAAGTTACCGTCAATCTGGAACGGGGGATGGGCATCGAACAGGTTGGGGTAGGTGCCGCCAGCATGGGGCAACGTAGAGTTGCGGTCTTCTTCAGAGCGCACAGGAGTGAGCAGCTTGCGATAGATGCGGTAAGCGCGCTCGCCATCGTGGAGACGTGCCCATAGGTTGATGCGCCAACCGGTGCTCCAACCTGTGGTTTCATCACCCTTCTGGATGAGCGTTTGGCGGCATGCTTCCTGCAAACGGGCATCTTGCAGATGGTGGCCGGGATAGAGGCCGATGAGATGTGACTGGTGGCGATGCTTCGGATCCTTATCGCGCCAGTCGTAATACCACTCGTTGAGATCGCCATCCTTACCGATGGTATAGGGGCGCAACTGGTTCAGGCGGCGCTGCATGGCCGACAGTTGCGATGATTTGGCACCAATGGTGCGAAGTGCCTCCATGAGGTTTACTTTCAGTTCGCGTATGATGGCGAGGTCGGCTGTGCCACCGTAGCAGGTCACACCCATGTAGCCTTGGTCGGTGATATATTCGTTTTCGGGAGAAGTAGAAGGCGCTGTGATGAGTTGGTGCTTACCGGATTGCTTGGGATCTTCTATCAGCCAGGCATCGCAGAAATCGTGGGCACCCTCCATCAGTGGCAGGGCAATCTGGCGCAGATAGTTGCGGTCGCGAGTGAAGAGGTAACGCTCCCACAGGGTGTTGACGAGCCATGCACCACCCATGTTCCAACAGCTCCACATCGGACTCTCGCGGTTTTCTCCCACAGGATTGGTCATTGCCCATAAATCACTATTATGGCAGGCACACCAACCACGGTCGATGCCATAGAAATGGTGGGCGGTATGCTTGCCGTTTTCTGCCAGTGCTTGTATGAAAGCATCAAGCGGTTGCGCCATTTCTGCTAAGTTGGTGGTGAAGGCGGGCCAGTAGTTTTCCTCCAAATTGATGTTCATGGTGTAGTTGCTGCGCCATGGCGACCACAAATGTGGCGTCCACAGGCCTTGCAGATTGGCAGGTATGCCGGGCGTGCGCGAACTGCTGATGAGCAGATAGCGACCATATTGGAAGTAAAGCGTTTCGAGATAGGCATTGCCGCGAGGTGTGGGCAATGGTTTTCCATCGGCAGTTTTTCCATCGGCGGGAGGCAGTTGTGGCACTTGTGACCGCAACAGGCTATCGGTAGTGACGGTGGGTAGCTCGCCACCGAGGTTGAGTTTCACACGGTTGTAGTATTGCTGATAGTCGCTGACATGGGCGCTGCGCACTTGTTCGTAGTTGGTGTTGGCAGTGTGCCAAGCATCGTCGGCAGCATTTTCCAAATAGGGTGCTCCGGCTGTGACGGGGTGGTTGCGGGGACCGTTGTAGCTTGTGGCATTGACAAAATAGATGGTTGCTTCGCTACCGTGACGCAGTGTCAGGCCCTCACTATCGGCGGTGACGGCGCCATCGGTCTCGCAGAGGCGCACAATGGTGCAAAAGTGGACACTCTCTTTTGCATCGCCAGTGGCATGACCAGTCATGGTGAGCTGTCCGCCCTGACTGGCTTTCACCTCATGAGGCAGTTGCGAACCGAGGGCAATACGGAAGTTGAGCGCTCCTTTCTCGCTGGCTGTCAGTCGGATGGCAATAGTGCGGTCGGGATTTGATGCGATATATTCGCGCGTAAAGGTCACGCCGTTACGGTCGAAACGGTCGGAGGCAATGGCTCGGTCGATATCGAGTGTGCGCTGATAACGCTTCACTTTGCCTTCGTTCCAATCGTAGAGATGAACCGTGGCAAGCGGCTGGTAGTGGGCTGAGTTATGGCCTTCCACATGCAACTGCAGGCTGTCGGCACGCTGATAATCCTCGGCAAAGAGGGCTTTGCGTATTTCGGGAATCCACTTGGAGGCACCTGCTCCTTCGTTGTGATCTACAGGACTGCCGGTCCAAAGCGTGATATCGTTGAGATAGAGAAGGCAGTCGTCGGTGCCGCCATATACTAATGCACCCATTTTACCATTACCGATAGGCAGCGATTCTTCGAAGAATTGTGCTGGACGGTTGTAGGTGAGGCGCATCGGGAGTTGTTGGGCTGAAGTGCTGATGGCTGTGAACAGCGACAGGAGCAATAGGATTTTTTTCATATTTACAGTCTTATTCAGGCGTAATTTTGATGTTGGTATAAGTTGTTATGTTAGTCTTTGACACATCTGTAATCTGTGTGATAGACCTCCAAAATGATAGACACGAGGGCGGACACCATTGCTGGTTCCGCCCTCGTGTTGATATGGTAGTTGGCCTTTATGCATCAATATTGGCATAGGTGGCGTTCTTCTCGATGAATTCGCGACGTGGTTCTACGTCGTCGCCCATAAGCATGGAGAAGATTTCGTCTGCCTCGGCGGCATTCTCGACAGTAACCTGTTTGAGCAAACGGTTGGCAGGATTCATTGTCGTCTCCCACAGTTGCTCGGCATTCATCTCACCAAGACCTTTGTAACGCTGTGTGTGCAGACTCTTGTCGTCATCGCGACCATCCACGTATTTGTCGATGAAAGCCTGGCGCTGTTGGTCGGTATAGCAGTATTCTGATATCTTCTTGTAGGTGCACTTGTATAGTGGTGGAGTGGCAATATACAGGTGACCGCCCTGAATAATCTGGGGCATGAAACGATAGAACAATGTCATGATGAGGGTGTCGATGTGTGAACCATCGACGTCGGCATCGGTCATGATGATGATCTTGTCGTAGCGCAGCTTGTCGATATTGGCTTCACGGTCGCCTTCGCCTTCAACGCCAAAGCGTACACCGATACTCTGGATGATGTTCATCACTGATTCGGCTTCGAATACGCGATGCCACTGAACCTTCTCAACATTAAGGATCTTACCACGCAAAGGTAGGATGGCTTGGAAGTGACGGTCGCGACCTTGCTTGGCAGAACCACCGGCTGAGTCACCCTCGACAAGGAAGATTTCACACTCCTTTGGGTCTTTATTGGAACAGTCGGCAAGTTTGCCGGGGAGTCCACCACCCGTCATGGGGTTCTTGCGCTGTACACTTTCGCGGGCTTTGCGGGCTGCAATACGTGCTGTGGCAGCCAGAACAACCTTGTCGCAGATGAGCTTTGCCTCCTTGGGATGCTCCTCCAGATAGTTGCTCAATGCTTCGCCAACTGCCTGCTGAACGGCACCTGCTACTTCAGAGTTGCCCAACTTGGTCTTGGTCTGACCTTCAAACTGTGGTTCGGCTACCTTGATAGAGATAACAGCGGTAAGACCTTCGCGGAAATCCTCACCTGCAATTTCTATCTTTGCCTTCTCGATTTGCTTGGAAATCTGCGGATCGGCATCGGCATAAGCCTTCAGCGTGCGGGTCAATGCCATACGGAAACCTGTCAGGTGGGTACCACCTTCGATGGTATTGATATTGTTGACGTAGGAGTGAATGTTTTCGGTATAGTCGGTATTGTACATCACGGCAACCTCAATGGGGACTCCTTGCTTTTCGGTCTTCAGATAGATTACATCGTCGAAAAGGTGGGTGCGATGGCGATCAACGTAGCGCACAAACTCTTTCAAACCGTCTTTGGCATGGAATACTTCTTCCTTAGTCTTGCCTTCTTCGTCGGGACGCATGTCGCGCAACGTGATGGTGATACCGGCATTCAGATAAGCCAACTCGCGCATACGCTTGGCGATGATGTCATACTTGTAGATGGTGGTGGTAAAGATATTGGGATCGGGCCAGAACTGCTGGCGAGTTCCGGTCTTATCGGTGTCGCCCACAATCTTAACGTCGTAAAGGGGCTTGCCCTTCTCGTATTCCTGCTGGTAGATATGACCATTGCGGAACACCTGTGACATCATGTGGGTAGAAAGTGCATTCACACAACTTACACCTACACCATGCAGACCACCGCTGACTTTATAACTTCCCTTGTCGAACTTACCACCGGCGTGGAGCACGGTCATAACAACCTCAAGGGCCGATTTGTGCATTTTTTTGTGCTGGTCAACGGGGATACCACGACCGTTATCCTGCACGGTTATAGATTCATCTTCGTTGATCGTTACTTCAATATGTGTGCAATAGCCTGCCATCGCTTCGTCGATGGAGTTGTCAACGGTCTCGTTCACCAAATGGTGCAAACCCTTTTCACTGATATCGCCGATGTACATCGCTGGGCGTTTGCGCACGGCTTCAAGTCCCTCGAGCACTTGAATATTGCTCGCGGAATAGTTGCTTTCTTTCGTAATGTCTTCTGCCATTGTTATTTTAGAGCTATTATAGGTTGCAAAGATACAAAAAATCTGCGACTTATCAGAATCTTTTGCGCACAAAAATAACAAAGACCACATCCTTTTTGCAGAATGTGGTCTTTGGGAGAATATTCTTGGATTGTTTTTATCCGAGTTTGTTGATGTACTTGGTGAGGCTTGACTTCAAGTTAGCTGCCTTGTTCTTATGGATGATGTTGCGCTTTGCGAGCTTGTCCAGCATCTTCTGTACGCAAGGATACAGCTTGGTAGCTTCGTCCTTGTCGGTCATGGCACGCAGTTTGCGAACAGCGTTGCGCATGGTCTTTGCATAGTAGTGATTGTGCAGGGCTTTAACTTTGTCCTGACGGATTCTCTTAAGAGATGACTTGTGGTTTGCCATTGTTGTTGAATTGTTTAAAATTGATAATGTTGATTTAAAGCTTCTGGGTCTTGCGTTAAAATAACTGCCCTGGGCGGTCTCTATTAAGGATGTACCTAAAATAAAAACCTCCGTCACCTTTTCCCGATTATTATCAGTAGCGCATCGCTGCGCAGATGGCGGACTTAAATGTTGTAGTCCCTAGGAGAGTCGAACTCCTCTTTAGAGAATGAAAATCTCTCGTCCTAACCGATAGACGAAGGGACCATGCGTTTTCTTAGCGGGTGCAAAGGTACGGTATTTTTTTTATTCTGCAAAACTTTCTCGCAAAAAAATGCATTTTATTCGTGTTTTTTTTGTAATTTCGCCCTCATGATAGCAAAAACAGACGCAATAGTGCTGCATACCATTAAATATGGTGATAAGAAAATTATAGTCGATATGTTTACCAAAGAAATGGGTAGAATGGCGTTTGCCGTGACTGTAAGCAGCAAGAATACGGGAAAGATGAAGAAGCAGTATTTCCAACCGATGACTATGTTGGAACTGACTTGTGACCTCAGGCCTGGACAGCAGTTGCAACGACTGAAAGACGTGAGGTTGACGGCTCCGGCATCTTCCATTTGCCTCTGTGCTGATAAGTTAGCTATTGCGCTCTTTGTTGCAGAGTTCCTGTATTACAGTCTCCGATCGGAGCAACGCAATGTGACGCTCTATGATTATATTTGTGACTCATTGCAGTGGTTGGATGCTGCAAATGACGGTTATGCCAACTTCCATCTGACGTTTCTCATGCGCATTTCAAGATTTCTGGGTTTCTTTCCTAATCTTGAAGATTATCATGAAGGATGTGTGTTTGATATGAGAAACAGTTGTTTCTCTATGACGGTTCCTATGCATCACGACTTTATTGCGGCTGACGATGCGGCATTGTTGCAACAGTTGATGCGGATGAATTTTGCCACCATGCGGCTTTTCCGTATGTCGAGACATGAACGAAATCGTATTGCGGAAGTGCTCGTGGAATATTACAGAATACATATTCCGGGATTCCCTATGCTTAAGAGTCTTGAGGTGTTGCAACAATTGTTCGACTGATTGCTGGTGTGTGTCATGGGTTTAAACGAACTCTGACTGGTGTTGGATAGATGTTCGATAGGTGTTGATAGACGTTGTTGAAAATGTATCGAACATCTGTGTAATGATTTGTCAATTAGAAGACTATGATAGAAATGTGCTTGGTGCTGACAAAATGAATGAGTTGCGCGTGTGCGTATATGTACGTGTGTGCGCGCGTATATGATTAATGTGATGGTTATGGGATTTCGATAGCTTGGTTATTATACAATCGGCGGACACCCTTATCAACAAGGTGTCCGCCGATGGTTGTATATGATATGTGGTGTTATGCAAACACGATAGTTCCCTGTATGTCTTCCTTTGGAGTTTCATCTACAGTTGTGGTGTGTCCGTTTGCCTGATTGTGGATGTTTTTCAGTATCTCGCGTGTGCGCTTGTAGGTGGGACTTTGTTCTACTGCAGAGATGACATTCTCGTTATCGAGGTCTTCGGCATTAAAGCAATAGATATGCGGGCGACGACGGTAGCGTGTCTTGTTGGGGGTGTCGTGATAGTATCGGTCTCGGCGATCTTCCTTCTTGACTTGTGCTTCGATGGCCTCGTCATCTTTTTGTTTGATGCCGCGTTTTATGTGGTTGTCCATGCCTTCCACATGTTCTACACCAAAACCAGTGGCAAGGATAGTGACCTTTACCTTCTTTTCCAATTCAGGATTGATGGCAAGTCCCCACTTGATTTCAAAGTCGCTAAACTTCTCCATGAACTCGTTGACATCGCCCATTTCATCCATCATCAGGCCGTCGCCATTCTTTCCACCTGCGAATGTGATGTTGAGAAGAATCTTCTTGGAGTTGAAAACATCTTTCTCGTTGAGCAAAGGTGAGTTGATTGCGGCTTCGATGGCTTTCTTTACACGACCTTCGCCCTCACCGTAACCTGTTGACATGATGGCCACACCACCGTCTTTCAATACGGTCTTCACATCGTTGAAGTCAAGGTTGATCAGTCCATGCTCAGTGATAATCTCAGAAATGGACTTTGCTGCTATTGACAATGTGTCGTCGGCTTTTCCGAAAGCGTCCTGTACGGACAGGTCGGGATATATCTCGCGAAGGCGGTCATTGTTGATGACAAGTAGGGCATCAACATGCTTGGCCATTTCTTCTACGCCGTCGAGGGCTTGGTCTATCTTTTGCGTGCCTTCCCAACGGAAGGGAATTGTCACGATACCTACAGTCAGAATGTCCATCTCTTTGGAGATGCGTGCAATGACAGGTGCGGCACCTGTACCTGTACCACCGCCCATTCCGGCAGTGATGAATGCCATGCGGGTACCATCGTTGAGCATTTCTCGAATGTCATCTGCGCTCTCTTCGGCAGCCTTTCGGGCTTTTTCGGGTTTGTTGCCGGCACCGAGTCCTTCTTTGCCCAACTGCAGATGGACAGGGACGGGAGAGTCGTTGAGGGCTTGGTTGTCGGTGTTGCAGAGCACGAAGGTTACATCGTGGATGCCTTTCCGATACATGTGGTTGACTGCGTTGCCGCCTCCGCCACCTACACCGATGACCTTGATGATGCTGTTGCTCTTGTCTGGATCGCCAAAATCCAATATATTGTTTGTATTATTTGTCTCGCTCATAATTCTTTGATTTTGTGGTTTAGTCTTCATCCTTGGTAAACTCCTGGCCGACTTTCTTCAGCCATCCCATCATCTTGCCGACAGGATTGTTCTTCTTGCGCTCTTCGGCTGCAGCACGGGCTTTTGCTTCTTCTGCCTCGCGTTTTTTGTCTTCTTCCTGCTTCTTTCGCTTGGCTTCTTCTGCAAGGGCTCTTTCGTCTGCTGTGGGAACTACTCCAGGAGGAATCTCGCCGACTGTGCGTACTGGACGATGGATGCCTTGTGTGACAGTGGCGGTATGTTCGCCGGTGCTAAAGAGGTCGGTCTTGTTTGCGAGATCGCCACCGGCACAATTGATGTCTCCCTTTGCCAATATTCCAAGTACGGTATTCATTGTTCCGTCTTTGGCTGTTATCTCGGGCTGGTTGCCTGTGATGGTCATGTTGACGGTCTTAGCAATGCGAATCTTTTCGATATTGGTATAGGAACGGAATGCCTTTTCTATATTCTTCATCTTAGAACCGCCACCAGTGAGGATGATGCCACCCAGCAGTTTGTCGCAGTATTTGTCGGGTATCTGATACAATACATTGGCGATAATCTCTTCTATGCGACTTTCGACAATCTCGATAAACTTACTGCTTTCTACCTGACGGTCACTGTCGATGGGATATTTCTTCTCATTGTCGATTTCATTGGGATCAGTAAAGGCTGAGGCATATTTCAGCTTCATTTCCTCTGCATCGTTTTCTTCTATTGACAGGGATGCGATGTCCTTGGTGACATTGTTGCCGCCCAATGGGATGACTGCCAGATGGCGCAGCACATTTTGCCAATAGACACTAACTGTGGTGGTGTCGGCTCCAAGATCTACCAGGACGCAACCTGAACGCTTTTCTGCTTCGGTCAGTACTGCATCGGCAAGTGCAAGAGGGGCAAGGAATAGTTCGGCAACATTAATCTTAGCGGTCTTGAAGCAGAGGTTGAGATTATTGTTGAGGGTCTTGCGCTGAAGGATGTTCAAAAAGTTTCCTTCAATATGACTACAGGGAATGCCTACAGGATCAAGTTGGTTTTGTGTATCAACCTTGTATTCTTGTACTGCAACGTCGATGGTTTCCAAATCGGGATATTCCATATTGCGGTTGGAATCCAAAAGGTCGTTGACCATTGATTCCGTCACAATAGTATCTGCAGGCAAATCTTTAGTGATAACGTTATGTACTGAACGGATAGACTGCCCACCTACGCCGACATATACGCATTTGATGCTTGTCTTGAGTTGGGTTTCGAGCTTTTTGACAATGCTGTTTAGGCTTTTGGCTGTCTTGTCGATATTGTTCACATAACCTTTTCTGATGAACGAAGAGGAATCTTCTTTCACCACGGCCAGCACTTGTGTGCTCCCATCCAGGTTCTTCTTTCCTGCGATACCAGTCATCTTGGATGATCCTAGTTCGATTGCGACGATAAAATCTTTTGGCATCTCTATATCTATATTTTACGGTTTGCTTGTTTTGTTCTTTTTGCAGATAATCTGGTTGTTGAATTCCAGATTGATGTAGGAGTATTTATTCCAGCCAGCGACATTCAGGCCGTAACGGTAGAATTTCTCCAGACGTGTAAGTTTCTGGGGAATGTCGGTGGGTGGTCCCAGATAGACTATATGGTTGCCTACACGAGGCACCATCTCTATTGTTCCGTCATGCAATACGTTGAGTTGTTCTATCTGGTTGTTCCAGAAACGGTCATGCAACAGGTTCTCTCCGATAGGTGCTAAATATCTCTTTGCGTAATTCCTGTTGAAGTGACCTGTGGCAATGACGAGGTCGCTGGTGTAGTGCGTGTTGGGCATTACGTTTCCCTTTTCGTCGAGGTAATAGTCATCGCCATTCTCTGCTTTGATGCGCATGACAGGAAGACGCTGGTTGAGTAGAATGATGACTTTACCGCCTTGCGTCTTATAGCATTGTGCTTCCTTGACAAAAGGATTGAGTAACAGCGACTCTTCGATAGCTCGCACGTTGACTTGCGACATGGGCTGCCCCTGTGGGTAGAGTTTATTGGTCTTCAGTTGCGATTCTATTTCTGACTCACCAAGGAATCCCTCCGCCATTCCGTCGGTGATGCGGATATCCACACGGGTGCATACTGCTTTCTGGTCTTGCGGTTCATTGAAAACCGTGATGGCCAGAAACAGATAGACAGCCAGAGCGATATCTATCACGATAATGGCGGATCTCTTCCAGTTGATGTTCATTACTTGCTGTTGACGTTGTTTATTATTGTTGTTTCTCTTTCAGTATCTTGGTGATTTGTGGCACTTGATTGTCAAGGTCACCGGCACCAAGCACGATGAGTACATCAAACGAATGGTCCTTGATGTATTGGAGCACATCTGATTTGGCTATCATGTGCTTCTCTATTCCAGGACGCAGGTTGTCGTAGATGAGTTGTGAAGTCACACCTTCGATAGGTTGTTCACGTGCAGGATATATCTCGGTGAGAATGACTTCATCCAAAAGACTCAGCGCATTGGCGAAGTCCTTATAGAAATCTCTTGTGCGAGTGTAAAGGTGCGGCTGGAAGATTGCAGTAATCTTACGGTCGCTATAGAGTTCGCGAATGCTCTTGGCACTCTGATAAATCTCTTTAGGATGGTGGGCATAGTCGCTGAGGAATACTATCTTGTCGTTCTTCAACTTAAAGTCGAAACGACGTTCTACACCACCATAGGTCTGCATGCCGTAGCGCAGTTCTTCGGCTGTACAACCTGAGAGCTGTGCCATGGCCATGGCTGCCACACCATTTTCGATATTGATGGGCACGGGTTGTCCCAATTGTACATCCTTCACACATTCGATGGGTGATATGAAGTCGAAGGTGATTTCGCCGTTGGCGATACGAATATTTTCAGCATGGAAGTCACCTTCATGAAGGGAATAATCGTACCGGTTTACACCTTCTTGCAGGTTTTCCTTCATCTCAAGGTCGCGATGGATGATGAGATTGCCACCTGGCTGTATCAGTTCGGTATAATAGCGGAAACTCTCAAGATAGGCTTCCTTAGTGCCGTAGATATCCAAATGGTCAGGGTCGGTAGCGGTGATGACTGTCATCCATGGACTGAGCCAATGGAATGAACGGTCGAACTCATCGGCTTCTATTACCACATAATCGGAATTGGAAAGAATGTAATTGGTGCCATAGTTCTTGGAGATACCACCCAGGAAGGCATTGCAGTCCAAATGGCTCTGATGCATGATATGTGCACACATGGTAGACGTGGTGGTCTTACCATGAGTACCTGCCACACAGAGGCCTTTGTGTTCACGAGTCAATGTACCGAGCACTTGTGCACGCTTTTCTACTTCAAAACCGTTTTGACGGAAATATTGCAGTTCCTGATGGTCGGAAGGTATGGCTGGTGTGTAGATTACTAGACATGTCTGTGGTTGCTTGCAGGCATGGGGAATCTCATCGATATTTTCTTCGTAATGAATGAGCATGCCTTCACGTTCCAATTGTAGAGTTAAGGCACTTGGGGTTTTGTCGTAGCCGGCAACAACCAATCCACGATGTATGAAATAACGGGCGATGGCGCTCATGCCTATGCCACCAGCTCCGATGAAATATACAGCTTTGATGTCTTTAATTTCCATTGTTTGCTAATCTTATCACTTCTTTGGCGATGATTTCTGCCGAATCGGGCAGTGCGAGTTTTAATATATTCTCTTTAAGCGATGTGAGCTTGGCATTGTTGCCTACTGTCTCGATGGCCAAAGGCAAGAGCTTGGTTGCTGCTTCGGCATCTTTTACATAGAGTGCCGCATCGGCATCTACCAGTGCCATGGCATTTTTAGTCTGGTGGTCTTCGGCTACATTCGGGCTGGGGACGAGAATGACGGGCTTGCCGATGAGGCAGAATTCAGAGATGCTGCTTGCTCCGGCACGGCTGATGACGAGGTCGGCTGCTTTGTAAGCTACTCCCATATCGCTGATGAAGTCGGTAACGATGAGATTGTCAGGCCTACCGTCATGAGCTAACTGATCCATAATGGCGGCATGATAGTATTTACCTGTTTGCCAGATAAACTGTACGTCGCTCTTGCGAATGAGGTCGAGATGCTGCATCACACTATCGTTGATGGTGCGTGCACCCAAGCTACCACCTACCAACAGAATAGTTTTACGGTTGGCATCCAAACCGAATGAACGTACGGCATCTTCGTGAGATGTCGTAGTGTCGAGTAGAGACTGGCGCACGGGATTGCCCGTCTTCACAATCTTGTCGGCTGGGAAGAAACGTTCCATGTGGTCATATGCTACACAAATTTTCTCGGCTTTCTTGGCGAGAAGCTTGTTGGTAACACCTGCATACGAGTTCTGTTCTTGAATAAGACAGGGAATGCCCATAGCAGCAGCCTTGTTGAGGGTAGGGCCACTGGCATATCCACCAACTCCTACAGCTACTTGCGGTTTGAAGTCGTTTATGATGTGCTTGGCCATGCGCTGGCTCTTCCATATTTTGTAGAGCACCTTGAAATTCTTTAGTAGATGCTTACGGTCAAAACCGCAGATGGGAAGACCCTTGATGTCGTAGCCTGCAGCAGGCACACGTTGCATCTCCATGCGTCCTAATGCTCCTACAAATAGAATTTTTGCATCTGGACGTAATGTCTTTAAAGCGTTAGCTATGGACACGGCAGGAAAAATGTGTCCTCCCGTTCCGCCGCCGCTGATAATAACTCTAAGCTCTTTACTCATACCTTATATATAGTATTTTGCAAAATTACAACTTTATTTCGTCATTGCCGAATTCTCGTTGCATTTTTTATCAACATTCTTGTCTTTCTTGATTTTAGCCGTACGGCTGACGCTGAGGATGACACCAATATAAGCGCAGTTGATGACCGTTGACGAACCACCTTTTGATACCAATGGTAACGGTTGGCCTGTGACAGGTCCCAGACCTACTGCCACAGCCATGTTGGCTATGGCTTGTACTACGAGCAATAAGGTGAGTCCCATGACGAGAAATGCAGGAAAATAGTTCTCACATCGGTTGGCAATGCGGATGCCACGATAAAGCAATACCGTATAGAGGAAAATGACGCCAATAGCTCCGAACAATCCCAATTCTTCAATAATGATGGCAAAGATGAAATCAGAATATGCCTGTGGTAGGTAGTCGCGCTCTACCGATTTTCCAGGTCCGATGCCGATGATATTGCTGGTGGCAATAGCTATGTTGGCGTGTGCTACCTGGGCATCCTTACCTTGTATATCGAAGTCTTTTGGGGCTACGTCTGGTTTATTGAAACTCAGAATACGTCCTTTCCAAGTATCAGCACGGTGGAGAATCTTGTCGGCAAAATTTTTCTTTCTCGGGGCTTCTACTTTTTCGGTCTTGGCCTTACTCTCCATGGCAGGTTCTTCCTGATGTCCCGCCACCATGACGAAAGTAAGAACAGCAACTCCCAGACTGGCGCATAAAGCAAAGAGACGGAACAGTTGTCTCCATGGTACTCGACCGATTATCATCATCAAAGCTACAACGAAAAAGAGCAACATGGCTGTTGAAAGGTTCTCAAGACCAATCAGAATACATATGCCAACGGTATAGAACATGATGTATTTGAAGGCTTTGAGATCGGCCCTGTCTTCTCGTTGCATGACTGCCAGTACTTGTGCAGTTGCAAGCACTACCGTTCCTTTTGCCAGTTCGGATGGCTGGAACGACAGTCCTATGATATTGAGACTTCGATTTGCTCCGTTGATGGTTTCTCCGCCAACTAATACAACAATCAGCAATAATGCGCTTAGGAATAATAGCGGTACTATCATCAGTTTGAAATAACGACAAGGTATAAGTGGCATGACGAGTGCAACAGCAAAGCCAGCGATGATGGTTCCTGCATGAAACACGATAGGGCCGATGTAGTTCTGACTTCTGTAGGTTTGTTGACTTGAAGCCGAGAAAACTTCGACGATACTGACCATGCAGAGGAAGAAGAAGACCATCCAGATGACCTTGTCGCCTTTGAAGATATTGCTGATCTTAAAGTTCATTGCTTTTATTGTTGATATAGCTTCTATGATGTGTTATAAATTTCTGACCAGCGTCTTGAACTGTTCGCCGCGGTCTTCCATGTTTTTGAATAAGTCGAATGATGCACAGCACGGACTCAGCAGAACAGTCATACCCGGTTCTGCCATTTCGTAGCAGGCTTCTACACATTCTTTCATAGAATGGGTGTCGCGTACTGGTATTCCGAGATTGTCGAAATTGTCGTGTAACTTCTTATTGTCGGCTCCAAGATATACAATGCCAGCACATTTCTCTTTTACTAATGGGATGATAGGACTATAGTCGTTGCCCTTGTCTTTTCCGCCAATGATGAGGATGGTCTTGTTTTTCATTGATTCCAATGCGTACCAGCATGCATCCACATTGGTGGCTTTTGAATCGTTAATATACTGGACGCCACGTACCGAACAAACCTTTTCCAAGCGATGCTCTACGCCGGGGAAGTCGCTGAGCGACTGGCGGATAATGTCTTTCTTGATACCTGCTATGTTGGTAGCAATACCCGCAGCCAGCGAATTGTAGATATTGTGTTTGCCCGTCAGACTGAGAGACTCCTGCTCCATGTTGAATGGTTCGGGTTTCTCAATCTTGTATTCTCCTTCTTCGATGTAACCGATGCTTCCTTTTTCTTTCAGTTCGGAGAAAGGATACAGTATGGCTTTGATGTCATATTTGCTCAGTTCGTTATGGATGATGGGATCATCGTTCCAGAAGATGAAGGCATCTTGAGGCGTCTGATTCTGGATGATGCGCATCTTTGCATCTACATAATTCTGCATGCAAAAATTATATCGGTCGAGATGGTCTGGAGTGATGTTCAGCAGAATGGCAATGTTGGCACGGAAGTCATACATGTTGTCCAACTGGAATGAACTCAGTTCGATAACGTAATAGGCATGTGGATCTTCTGCCACTTGAAGTGCCAGCGAATTGCCGATATTGCCTGCCAATCCTACATCGTATCCAGCCTCTTTGAAGATATGGTAGATGAGGCTCGTTGTGGTAGTTTTACCATTTGAACCAGTAATACATATCATTTTCGAATCGGTGTATCGACCAGCAAATTCTATCTCGCTGATGATATGAATGCCCTTCTCCTTCACTTTAACTATCATTGGTGCTGTGTCAGGGATGCCAGGACTTTTGATAATTTCATCGGCATTGAGAATCTTATCCTCTGTGTGTTGACCTTCCTCCCATTCGATATGGTGGTCGTCCATCAGCTTTTTATACTTGTCTTTAATTTTCGACATGTCGCTGACGAAAACGTCGAAACCTTCTTTCTTGGCCAGTACAGCGGCGCCTGCACCGCTTTCTCCAGCACCTAATACTACGATTCTGCTCATCTTACTTTTAATGTTATAATCGTTATTGCTGCTAATATAATGGTTGTAATCCAGAAACGGATGGTAATTTTAGATTCATGGAACGGACGATGTGGCCAGTTGCGCAACAGATAGGTACTGGTACTGTCGAGTTGTGAATCAAGTCGGCGGAATGTGTCATGGATTGGTGTGGCACGGAACACACGTACACGCTTGCCCTTACGTTTCTGCCATTTGAACCATTGGGTCTGGATGATGACACTCAGACTCTCTATGAAGAAAATGCCACAGAGAACTGGCAACAGCAATTCCTTATGGATGATGACTGCGCATACACCGATAATGCCGCCGATCGTCAGCGAACCTGTGTCGCCCATAAAGACCTGTGCAGGGTAGGCATTATACCATAGGAATCCTATCATGGCTCCGACGAAGGCACATAGGAATACTACGAGTTCCTGTGAACCGGGAATATACATGATGTCGAAGTATGCCGCATAGACAATATGACTGCTGACGTATGCAAAGATTCCAAGTGCCACACCAATGATGGCCGAGTTGCCGGCACACATACCGTCCATACCGTCGTTGAGGTTTGCGCCGTTGCTCACAGCGGTTACTACTATAATTGTCATAACGACAAAGAGAATCCATCCGGCTGCAACTTTATGTTCTCCGCAGAATGCCATGATGTTGGAATAATCGAGATTATGGTTCTTAAAGAATGGAATAGTCGTCTGCAGCGACTTGACATTTTCAGCCTTATGCTTGATAACAACTTCTTGATTTTGTTGTTGTACAGATATATTTTCCCGTACTACAGCATCAGGACTCAGCCAAAGTGTTAATCCCACAATGAAGCCAATACTGATTTGTCCCACAATCTTATATTTGCCCTTTAGACCTTCCTTGTTCTTTTTGAAGATCTTGATATAGTCGTCGAGGAATCCAAGGAATCCCAACCATACCGTAGTGACAATCATCAGAATGAGATAGATGTTGCGCATTCTGCCCAACAGTAGGACAGGTACCAGAATGGCTACGATGATGATAATACCGCCCATGGTAGGCACACCTTTCTTTTCCACACCGAAGGGATCGATACTGGCGTCGCGAGCAGTTTCTGATATATGGTGTCGCTTCATCCAGCGAATGAATTTCTCGCCGAACCATGCCGAGATGACCAGCGATAGAATTAATGCCAGAAGTGCACGGAAGGAAATGTACGACCAGATATGTGCTCCTGGGATGTCGAATCCTTCTAAAAATCTAAACAGGTAGTATAACATAGTCTGAATTATGAGTTAAAAATATCACTGACCACTTCGCGGTCGTCGAAATGATGTTTTACGCCTTTTATCTCTTGATAGTCTTCATGACCTTTACCTGCTATGAGGATGACATCGCCTTTTTGTGCCATCATGCAGGCGGTACGGATGGCTTCTTTTCGATCGACGATGCTCACGACCTTTTTCATCAGTTGAGGAGTGAGGCCCGCCAACATGTCGTTGATGATATCTTGTGGTTCCTCAAAGCGTGGGTTATCGCTGGTGATGATGACGCGGTCGCTCTGTTTGACAGCCTCTTGTGCCATGAGCGGGCGTTTGCCTTTGTCGCGGTTGCCTCCTGCGCCACAAACTGTGATGACGTGTCCCTCTTTGCCTTCGAGTACTTCGTGGATGGCATTAAGTACATTCTCCAATGCATCGGGAGTATGTGCATAATCTACTACGGCTGTGATTCCGTCTTTGGAACGAATCGGCTCCAAGCGTCCAGCCACGCTTTTCAGCGTACTCATCACAACGAGAACGTCTTCGGGATTCTTGCCCAGCATGACAGCAGCGCCATAGACAGCCAAAAGGTTGCTGACGTTGAACTTACCGATGAATTGCACGCCTACTTCTCGACCGTTGATTTCGAGATACATGCCTTCAAAGTGACATTCGATAATGTGTGCGCGGAAGTCAGCCATTTGGCGTATGGAGTAGGTCTTGATATTGGCTTTGCAGTTTTGAACCATGACGCTACCGTTTTTGTCATCGGCATTGGTGATGGCAAAAGCCTCTTTGGGCAGTCCGTCGAAGAATGCCTTCTTGGCGTTGCGATAGTTTTCGAAAGTCTTATGATAGTCGAGGTGGTCGCGTGTGAGATTGGTGAAGATGCCTCCTGCAAATGTCAATCCGCCGATACGTTTTTGCGCAATGGCATGGCTTGAACACTCCATGAAGGCGTATTCGCATCCAGCTTCAACCATGCGGTGGAGCAGATGATTGAGTTCGATGGGGTCTGGAGTGGTATGATCGGCTGCAATAGCTTCGTCTTCAATATAATTGCAGACGGTTGAGAGCAGTCCGCAACGGTGTCCGAACTTACGGAACATGTTGTAGAGCAATGTGGCGATGGTTGTTTTACCGTTGGTGCCAGTAACTCCCACCAGTTTGAGCTTCTTAGAAGGATTGCCGTAGAAATTGGTTGCCACCTGACCTACCACATCTTCGGTTGAAGCCACTTGCAAGTAGCTTACGCTTTCGATTTTTTCCTCAGGCATATCCTCGCAGAGAATGGCAGTTGCTCCCAGTTCTATGGCTTTGGCTATGAACTTGTGTCCATCAGTCTGTGTGCCTTTGATAGCCACAAAGAGATGTCCCTTCTCTATTTTGCGTGAGTCGATATTCACGCCTGTAATTTCAGTTTCTGCCGGTCCTGCTATTTGCAGGATGCTGACGGATTTCAGCAGTTCGCTAAGTTTCATATACCTTATTATATTATATAAGAGTTCAACATATGTTTATTTATTCCAATATCAGGGTGCAGACGGTTCCTTTTTGTAGTTTCTGTCCGGCTTGGCAACTTTGTCGTTTGACATGCCCACGGCCTTGGAGCTTTACTTTCATTCCTGTTGACTCCAACAGATAAACTGCATCTTTGGCGCCCATGCCCACAACATCGGGTACGATACCCTTGCCTACGTCGTGTTTGTGGAGAGCCACTTTGTTACTATGACGTTCGGCTGAGCCCCATATCGGGTTGCCGTCTGCATACGATCCGCTCCAGTTTTCTGAGGTTTTAATGCCGAGATGGCTCAATACATAGCCGGCGGCTCCCATATCGCCTCGTTTTACATCGGGTATTACTATGGAGTTTTCGTCATGGGCATCGTTGATGCCGAGTTTGAGGTTACGCGCCATTACACCTTCTGAAATCTGGTGGAACACATCGGCACTCATACCGCCAGAACCACCGTATCCTGATCTTTTGATGCAGACGATGCAGGAGTAGCGTGGCTTTTCTGCGGGGAAATAACCTGCAAATGAAAGCCAATAGGCAATACCTCCCGTTTTATAACCGCCACCCTGTGCCACTTGTGCGGTTCCGGTTTTTCCCGCCACATGGAACATTCTCGATCCGGCTTTCTTACCTGTGCCTTTGCTGACCACTCGTTCGAGTAGCGATTGCACGATTTTCACGGTTTTCATTTTAGCCATTCGTTTTTCCATGACTTTCATCGGTGGATATTCCTCTACGACTTTCCCTTCTTTCATGATGTATTTCACAAAGCGTGGGCGCATCATCACACCATCATTCGCAATGGCGTTATAGAAGGTGAGTGTGGATATTGGTGGAAGCTGAGTCTCGTATCCTATCGACATCCACGGTAGTGCGGTCTTACTCCAGTTGAGCCATTGTCCTCGCTTGTTCTTCTTGGGCATGCGGATGTGAGGTCTTGCATATCCCTGAATGGGCAGTTTGAGGTCGGCTGCAAGTCCTGTGCGGTAGATTCCTTCCACGTATTTCTCAGGTCGGTTGCCGTAGTTTTCGTCGATCACTCGGCTGATACCGATGTTCGAACTGACTTCCATCGCACGTCCGAGAGAGATGTAGCCATAACCGCCTTTTCGCCAGTTGTGGTCTTTCATCTGTGCGCCGTGCATGGGCCAGATGCCTCCAGCTGTTTCTATGTGTTGTGCGGTATCAGCCACTCCGTCGTCGAGCGCCACCATGACAGATGCGGTTTTGAATACCGATCCAGGTTCGCGCAGGTCAGCCACGGCAAAGTTTTTTGTTTCGCGGAATACGTCGCCTGGGCAACGCTCCATGTTGACAATAGCCTTGATATCGCCCGTCGCCACTTCCATGAGGATGGCAACGCCGAGGTCGCAGTTGTCTTTTTTCAGTTCTGCCACGAGTGCGCGTTCTGCCAAGTCTTGCATGTTGACATCAATAGTTGTGACGATGTCGCATCCGTCGATGGGTAGCGTGACCGGAATGTTCAGTTGTGCGTTGAGCACTTTGCGTCGCTTATTGAGACCTGGTGTTCCGCGGAGAATTGTGTCGTAAGCCAGTTCCAGTCCGAGTCTGGCGCTGTCTTTTGCGCCATACATAGAACCGATGGTGCGTTCGCCCAGTGATCCGAATGGGCGCCGGCGTGCATTAAATTCCTCTTCGTGGAATCCGCTTGCGTTTTTCGAGAGTGAGAAGAACGGCAGCGCCTTCACCTCCGTATAGGTGTTGTAGGTGATGCGTTTGGGCCAAATGGGCCAGTGGCGTGCCTTTTTGTTGTGTCCTTCTTCGAGATGTCGTTTGAACTCCGCAGCCGAACGCTCAGGGAATATCTTGCTGAGACCTGTGCAGACAGAATCCACTTTGTCGTTCCATAGCGAGTCTTGGTCCTCGTTATCTATACCGAAGTCCATATAGATTTTGTATTCGGGAATAGAACTTGCCATGAGTTGTCCGTCGCAACTGAGGATATTTCCTCGGTTGGGCTTGACGGTAATACTGTCGCTCTTGAGTCTGCTTGCCACCTCTATCCAGTATTGTTTCTTTGCCGTCATGGTATAGAATGCCTTTCCGATAATCATAATGAATACGATTACCAGTGCGAAAGCGATCCAGAAATACCGCTGTGCTATGCTGCTATTGTTTATTTTACTCATTGACGGGTTTAGTTTTCGGGCACTTGTATAATATATGGTGGCTGGTCGGCTATGTGTAATACCGAGTCCTTGTTTTGTTGAAGTGTTTCGAGTACATGGCTCTCACGGCATTTTTCGGTGAGCGTGCTCGATGCTGCCAATGCTTTGTTTTTAGCATCCTTGAGCTGAATCTCCAGTTTTCGTATGGTTACCATGTCTTGCTGATATTGATAGCGGAATGCGATATAGACGAGTGTGAATGCCACCACGAGGAGAATCAGTCCGACTTGAGCGCGCACAAAGTCTGCCGTCAGGAAGTCGCCACCCAATACGCTCTTCATGCTGAGCTGTTGTCCGGGATGGGTATCGCTGTCCTGTGCCGTCTCCTGTATCTTCTTCAGCGTCTCTTGCAGCTGCTGTTCTGCCTTTTCGGCGCGCATCTGCTTTTTACTGACGGCGGCGTCTTCTGTGGTTTCCTTATTCTCGTCGAGAATGATGTCTGAATCTTTATTTGTCATTTTCTTGTGGTGTTATTCTGTTTTCTCTGCTATTCTCAGTTTTGCGCTACGGCTTCTGGGATTGTTTTTAAGTTCTTCGTCGCAGGGTGTGATGACCTTGTTGTTGACCAACCGAAATGGGCTGGTGATGCGTCCGAAGAAGTCTTGTTCTATTTTTCCTTCCACATTACCGGCTTTCATCACGTTTTTCACGAGTCGGTCTTCTAATGAGTGGTAGGTGATGACGCTCAGTCTTCCGCCTTTTCCCAACATTCGGGTTGCTCCCAGCAACATGTCGCGCAGGGCGTCCATCTCATGGTTGACTTCGATGCGAAGTGCCTGATAGAGTCTCGCCATGTCTTTTTTCTCCCGCTCGGAGCGCATTAGCGGTTCGATGACGGTGGTCAGGTCGCTTGTTGTGACGATGGGGTGGGTGGCTCTTGCCTTGACGATGGCGGCGGCGATGCGTCGTGCACTCTTCATTTCTCCGTAGAGGTAGAAGATGTCTGCCAACTGACTTTCTGCATAGTTGTTGAGAATATCGGCTGCAGTTGTACCTGCGCGTTTGTTCATTCTCATATCCAATGGTGCATCGAATCGGAAGGAAAAGCCCCTGGTCTCGTCGTCGAAGTGGTGGCTTGATACGCCAAGATCAGCCAACAGCCCGTCGATATGGTCGATGCCATAGTAACGCATCCAGTTGCAGAGGTAGCGGAAGTTGCTTCTGACAAAGGTGAAACGGTCGTCATTCACGATGTTTTGCTCTGCATCGGCATCTTGGTCGAAGCTGTAGAGATGTCCATTGGGACCGAGATGACGCAGTATTTCGCGCGAATGTCCACCTCCGCCGAATGTCACATCTACATAGATGCCGTCGGGCTTGATGTCAAGTCCGTTGATGCTCTCGTTGAGGAGCACAGGTACGTGGTATGTTTCTGCCGTTTTTGCCATGCCGGTTTAGAGTTTATCGTTGTCTGTCATCAGTTCTTCGAGTGCGTTTCCGAAGTCTTCGGCACTCATTTTCTGCTGTTCTGCCTCGTTATTGCTCCATATTTCGATGGTGTCGCCCATGCCGATGAATCGGATTTCTTGTTCGATATTAGCCATCCGTTGGAAGCGTTTGGGTATGAGAAAACGACCGTTTCCGTCGAGGCTGACAAGTTCTACGTCGCTCACAAACTGTCGAAACACTTGCTGTTGGGTCTTGTTCCAGCGGTTCAGTCGTTGGCGCATGCTGTCCATTTGCTCGTTCCATACAGATTCGGGATAGAGCACGAGGCAGGTCTGAAACACGTCTTTTCTTAGCACAAGACGCTCTTCACCCCCAGTCTGCAATACTTTTCTGAATGTTGCAGGCAGGAATGCACGCCCCTTGGCGTCAGCCTTTGCTTCTATATTACCTAAAAAACGCATGCGTACTTATTTATAATATGATTTTAATTCTCGCTTGCAAAATTAAACAAAATCCTCCATATTTCCCCACATTTCCCCACTTTTTTTATGATTATTTTTGTAGGTATGATGTTTTTAGAGTGTAAGTTCCTGATATATAGGTTTATCCGTAAATGCTTGTAAGTGATATTCCGGTGGAGCGTTTTTCGTAATATTGAGGTTCGGTTTTACAGTAAAGCGTATTGTGTTTTTGAAGTCTTGGCGTTAAGCTCTCGCAAGCGAAACTTCAACTTGCATTTTGACGAACTTCATCAAACCCTTTGTCTTCGGGATATGTTCGGGATGCCTTCGGGATGAAGTCGCCCGCAGGAGCATGTGGGCAACTCAAAACAGAGTCAGATGAAAGTCTTGTATTCTTTCGATGAAATTCTCAACTGAGTCCGATGGAAGTCCGATGAAAGTCCCAAGTAAGTCCCAAAACTTGCGGTTGATTATGCGAAAGTGAAGGGAGAATGATGGGAAGGAAATGGGAAACTTGTCGATGCAGAACAAATCAAAAAGTTGGTTGATAACCGAGTAAGGCAGACAGTTTCTTGCTCGTTTTTGTGGTTATTTTATGCTGTTTGCTATTTGTGTAGTGTTGCAAAAACGCCCAATGTGATTACAAAAACACGAAGATTAAAAGTTTTTCGTGAAAAAATGTGCTGTTTCTCAAACTAATTTCTTAATTTTGCATCTGATTAGTATGTATGTAAGAGAGAAATGAATCAGATAACAGAGAAAACGATTGATATTGACCAGATACTCAAGAATAAGTTGGGTGCCAAATCCAAATGGGTGCCCCGCCCATTGGTATCGTGGCTGAAACGTATTGTGCATCAGGATCGCGTCAACGCATTCCTGTGGGAAAGCCGCCATAAAACAGGTACCGAATGGCTCGAAGCTTGTGTCGAATATCTGCAAATGACCATCAAGATCGTGGGCAAAGAGAATCTTCCCGATCCCAACGACGGCCGCCTCTATACCTTTGTCTCCAACCATCCGTTGGGCGGAGAAGATGGTGTAGCGCTCGGCGCCATTATCGGTCGTCATTACGACAGTCGATTCCGTTATCTCGTCAATGACCTGCTGATGAATCTTCCAGGACTGGCTCCGCTTTGCATTCCTATCAACAAAACAGGTAAACAAGGCCGTAACTTCCCGGCAATGGTGAAAGCTGGCTTTGAAAGCGACAACCACATGCTGATGTATCCTGCAGGCATTTGTTCACGTCGCCGAAACGGCGTGATTCGCGATGTGGCATGGAGCAAGACTTTTATTGTCAAGAGTGTGGAGTATCAGCGCGATATTGTGCCCATCCATTTCAGTGGGCAAAATTCTGATTTCTTCTATCGTTTGGCTAATTTTAGCGACAAACATCTGAAGTTTAACCTTGCCATGCTTTTCCTTGTAGATGAAATGTATAAGAACGTAGGCAAAAACTTCGAAATAAAAATAGGCAAGCCTATTCCCTGGCAAACCTTTGATAAATCGAAAACACCGATGGAATGGGCACAATATGTGCAAGATATCGTGTATAGTCTATAAACCAACAGAAGAACAACTTATAGCTAACAGACAGATAAGCAAATGGAACAGCCAATTATTCAACCCATTGACAAGGAAGTGCTCAAAAGCGAACTGACGCCCGACAAGCGCCTTCGCATGACCAACAAGAGCAACAATGAAATCTATGTCATTACCGCACACAATGCACCCAACGTGATGCAGGAGATCGGGCGACTGCGAGAGATTGCTTTCCGCGAGGCTGGCGGAGGAACTGGCAAGGAAGTCGATATCGACGAGTTTGATACGTGCGAGCGATGCTACAAACAGCTCATCGTGTGGAATCCGGAGGCGGAAGAGATTATCGGAGGTTACCGTTATTTGCTGGGTACTGACTGGGAATATGATGACAAGGGACAACCTATTCTTGCCACCAGTCACATGTTCCATTTCTCTGAAAAGTTTATCAAAGACTATGCACCCCAGACCGTAGAACTCGGTCGGTCGTTTGTCTCGCTTCCTTATCAGTCGTCTCGCATGGGCGCCAAGAGTCTCTTCGCACTCGATAACCTGTGGGATGGACTTGGCGCACTCACGGTTATTCGTCCTAATATACGCTACTATTTCGGAAAAATGACCATGTACCCCTCTTATATCCGTAAGGGACGCGACATGATTCTCTATTTCTTGAAAAAGCATTTCGACGATAAAGAACATCTCATTATCCCGATGAAACCGCTGCAATTGGAGTCTGACGTGCGCGAATTTGAGACGCTCTTCTCTGGCAAGGACTTTAAAGATGACTATCGTATCCTCAATCGGGAGATTAGAAAGTTGGGCTATAATATTCCCCCATTGGTTAATGCTTATATGAGTTTGTCGCCCACCATGAAACTCTTTGGCACAGCCATCAATTATGGTTTTGGCGATGTGGAGGAAACGGGAATCCTTATAGCCGTTGACGAAATACTTGAAGAGAAGCGTCAGCGCCATATCGACTCGTTTGTTCAGTCGCATCCTGAGGCTTTGAAGATTACAAGCGGCGCTAATAATGTTATCTATAAAGAGAAGACACCCCAAGGAGAATAAGGAGCGCCTTCTATGGATTTTCAGATAATCGGTTCCATTGCAAATATCCTTGAATGATGGTGGGAGAATTGCGATGGAACCGATGTTTTTTGCTGTTTTGGCTCAAAGGTCTAATCGAGAAAGGAGCTGATTGCTTTAGCCCACTCCCGATGCGTCAATCAAGTTTGGCTTATACGATAGGTAGTGAAATACCGTTGATCTTCTGATAAACGTCGAGTGCATAAACATCGGTCATTCCTGCAATATAGTCGATAACCGCCATGATGCGTGTTTCAAGGTTGTCGGCCTGAATATCGTATTGGCTGGATACCCTACTGATGAGCTGTTGTGAATAGTAACGCTCGGGATGCATGACGGCTTCGGTCATTTGTTTCATGAGCGTTTCCATAATCTTATAACCCGAAAGCTCCACCTCAAGAACCGGTCGGCTGCGATAGATGCGCACCTTTGAAAGTTCAGCACATCGGCGGTAGGCCTCTTTTTGAGTGGGATGGATGTGGTCTATCAAACAGCCGGTAAACGTACCGTTGAGAATGTTTTCTTCGTTTTCGACAAATGCGTTGGCACATTCGTTTTCTAACTTTCCTATCACGCAAGCACGCAAATACACAATCTTTTCGTTGGTGTCCTGCAATGCCTCGTCGTCGATGCGTTGGCGAATCTTCGCCTGGGTGGCTTCGTCGAAGAAGTTGAGCAGTAAGCGCTCGGTCTCTTCGTATGATAGAATCTTCAGTTTGTGAGCATCCTCAATATCCATGACTTCATAGCAGATGTCATCGGCTGCCTCTACCAAATAGACTAATGGATGGCGTGCGTACCGCAAGGGCTCTTCTGTGTGAGATAAGCGAATTATCCCCATTTCATCGGCAATTCGTTGGTAGAAATCCTGTTCTGACTGAAAGAAGCCGAATTTGCCCTTCTTGCCAGCTGCCGATGAGGCATAAGGGTACTTTACGATACTTGCCAGCGTGGTGTAAGTCATGACGAAACCACCTGTGCGCCGCCCCTTAAACTGATGGGTCAACAGGCGAAAAGCATTGGCATTACCCTCGAAATGGGTGATGTCGTCCCAAAATGCATCACTTACCAACGGTTTCAGTTGCAGTCCTTCGCCTTCGGTAAAGAAGGTTTGAATGGCTTTCTCGCCACTATGACCAAATGGCGGATTGCCCAAATCGTGTGCCAGACAGGCCGTTGAAACAATCTGCCCAATCTGTTCAAAAAGTGTATCTTTCAGTTCGGGACGCTTCTCGGCAATAAGTCTTTGCGCCACATCGTTGCCCAACGACATTCCCACACTTGCCACTTCCAGCGAGTGGGTAAGGCGATTGTGAACAAAGACGCTACCCGGCAGAGGAAATACTTGCGTCTTGTTTTGCAGTCGTCGAAAGGGCGCCGAGAATATCAGTCGGTCGTAATCACGCTTAAATTCAGTACGGTCGTCGTGGCGCTCGGTGTGGCGATGCTCCTGTCCGAGGCGTTTGTTTGATATGAGTTTAGTCCATTCCATGATGGCAAAGTTACTAAAAAGTATGAAACCTACAAAGTTTTCTGCAAAAAACGATGGCAGTTTGATAGGAATTCTGTAAATTTGCACATTAATATAAATAAACCAACAAATGCTGAAAATTAACGCTATCAATCGTGGACGCCAACCTATGCCCACATACGCCACATCGCAAAGTGCGGGAATGGATCTCCGTGCCAACCTTGAAGAGCCTGTTGTGCTCCATCCTATGGAGCGTCGGCTCATACCCACCGGACTGCATATTGCATTGCCTGAGGGTTATGAAGCACAAGTAAGACCCCGTAGCGGATTAGCGCTGAAGCATGGCTTGACCGTACTTAATGCCCCTGGCACTATCGATGCCGACTATCGCGGTGAGATTGGTGTGGTGCTTATCAACTTATCGCAGGAAGACTTCACCATCAACGACGGAGAGCGCATTGCCCAGTTGGTAGTGGCACGATATGAGCAAGTGGAGTTCTCGCTCGTAGAAACACTCGATGAAACCGAGCGTGGCGAAGGCGGGTATGGTCATACTGGCGTGAAGTAATTAGTAGCGCAGTAACAGACGAGATGTTAGTGTAAAGAAGATACATGAAACGCAGATATACAATCATTCTATTGGTAGTGGCTCTGGTCTGCACGGCTGTAACAGCACAGACCGATGAGGATACATCGAGAAAATACGATGCGTTCTTCCTTGAAGCCATCAACCAGCGTGTCAAAGGCAACAACGATGCGGCCTTCGACCTGTTGCGCCATTGTGTCGATATAGACTCTACCAAGTCTGAAGCATGGTATTTTCTGGCACAATACTATGATGCTTTGAAGGAAAACGACAAGGCACAACGTTGTGTGGAAAAGGCTGCTTCGCTCGATCCCGATATTTCTACCTATCAAGAAATACTCGCCAATCTGTATCTCAGCAAGCAGGATTACCCCAAAGCCATCGAGGTGTTGAACCGTATCTATGAGGCTAACCACGATAGAGAGGATGTGCTTGGCGCACTGGTGTCTATTTATGAAGACCAGCAAGATTACAAATCTGCCATCCAAACACTCAACCGCTTGGAGGTGATGGAAGGCAGAAGTCCACAGTTCTCATTGAAGAAAAGCGGATACTATACCCAACTCGGCAATAAGAAAGCTGCCATCCGTGAGATGCAGAAACTTGCCAATCAGTATCCTAATGATTTGAATTACAGAGGACTCTATGCACAGGCGCTTATCAATAATGGGCAGGAAGAAAAAGGACTCGACATCTATGATGAAATCCTTGAACAGGATCCCGACAACCGTTTCACACTCCTTGCCCTGTTGCAATACGAGCAGAAACATGGAGACCCTGATGTGGTTGACTCGCTGATGCAGCGTGTCCTGGTCAGTAAAAATGCTACTTCGCAGGATAGGGTGTCGCTCATGAGACAAGAAATTGCAGAGAGCGAACAGAATGGCGGTGACTCCACTCGTGTGCTCTACCTCTTTGACCGCATGCTTGAGCAAAAGCCTCTCGATGCTGATGTTGCCATGCTTTGTGTCGCTTATATGACGCTAAAGAATATGCCACGCGACACGATTACCGTTGTGCTCGACCGTGTTATTGCAGAAACACCGGATAATGCAGCAGCAAGATTGCAACTCGTTGATTATGCCTGGCGAGATCAGGATATGCCGCGAGTGGTCAGCCTGTGTCAGGGGGCACGCCTCTACAATCCCGATGAAATGGCATTTTATTATTATCAGGGTGTGGCTTACTATCAACAAGACAAACTTGACGAGGCGCTCAATGCCTTCCAGAATGGCATCGGAGTAATCACACAGGACAGCGATCCTGATATTGTCAGCGATTTCTATGCTGTCATGGGGGATATCTACCATCAGAAGGGATTCGACAAAGAGGCTTATGCGGCTTATGACTCCTGTCTGCAATGGAAAGAAGATAATGTGGGATGTCTCAATAACTATGCCTATTATCTCTCAGAAACCGGCCAGCAGCTCGATAAAGCCGAGCAAATGTCGCTCAAAACCGTAAAGGCTGAACCTAAAAACGCGACGTTCCTCGATACATACGCATGGATTCTCTTTCGGCAGAAACGTTATACCGAAGCCAAAATCTATATTGACCAGACCCTGCAATGCGATTCCGACACATCGGCAGTATTGTTGGAACATGCCGGAGACATCTATTATCATGTAGGCAATAAGCAGCAGGCGGTCGAGTATTGGAAGCAAGCTTTGGAACGAACCCGACAAACAGTCGGATCAGAAGATAACCGTTTAAAAATCATAGCACGTAAAATTAAACTAAAGAAGTACGTAAAAGAATGAAAGCAACCAGCATGATGAAACTTGCAGGACTGGCAGTGGCATTTGCCCTCGCATCCTGCGGAACTCAGAAAAAAGCAGTCAAGGACAATGCCTCGAAGGCACCAGTGGCTACCGCCCAACAGCAGGAATTCCTGCAAAAGGTTACTGACAATGCGCAGTATGCCAAGTTTATCACATCTAAAGTGAAGTTCTCTGTAGAGGTGGGCAATCAGCATCTCACCCTCACCGGCAACCTCAAGATGAAGCGCGATGATGTGATCCGTCTGCAACTCACAGCCTTTGGATTTGTGGAGGCAGGCAGACTGGAATTCACCAAAGACTATGTCCTCATCATGGACCGTATCAACAAGCAGTATCTCAAAGCCAACTACAATCAGTTGGACTTCATGCGCAATAGCGGACTCAACTTCTATTCGCTGCAGGCTCTCTTCTGGAATGAACTCTTCCAGCCGGGCAATACTGCGATGACCGATGAGATGCTGAAGAACTTTACTACCGATCTCTATGGAGACGATGCCGTTATCAGTTTTGCAAAAGATAAGCTCAGCTATCGTTGGCTGGCTGATAAGGAGGGTGCACAGGTGAAGATGGCTAATATTGTCTATGAAGACAGAATCCGTGGCAACTACTCGTTGAACTGGGATTATAGCAACTTCAAGCAGACCAGCAAGCGTCTCTTCCCCTATACACACGCCATCACATTCCGCACTCCAGATAAGGAAGTGAAGTTTGGAATGACGCTCAACTATCTGTCGAATGATGATAACTGGGAAACCAGAACAGAGGTTTCTGCCAAATACCGTGAGGTGACGGTCGATCAAATCCTCCGCCGCTTTATGGCTCTCTAATATAGCGAATGAAGCGAATTATTATACTCACTCTTCTTGCCTTTGCCTTTGTGGTAGTGCCGGCACAGCAGAAACGTACCGCAAAGCCTAAGGCAAGAACTACAACCACAAGTGCCCAGCGCAAAAAAACTGCGTCGGGCAAAGCAACATCTACCCGGAAGCGAACAGGAAATGCTGCGGCAAAACGTAAGACAACGCGCCAACCAGAGTCGGTGCAGAGTCTGCAGACTCAAAGAAAGAATATTCAGCGACAGATCAAACTGCAGGAACAACGACTGCGTAGCAACGAGCGCGATGTGAAACAACGTTTGCAGAATCTGATGATCATCAATACCGAGATTGCCTCGAAGCGTCGCACCATCGACACTATACGTCGCGATCTCTCCAATATTGATGTGGAAATACAGACAATGAACCGGGAGCTCGATGCCTTGCAAAAGGATTTGGAACTGTGTAAACAACGCTATGTCAAGTCGATGCGCTATATGCACCGCAATCGATCTGTACAGAGCCAGATGATGTTTATCTTTAGTGCCAGCAGTTTCTCGCAAATGTACCGACGCTTGCGATTCATGAGGGAATATGCCTCCTATCAGCGTTCGCAGGGTGAAGATGTGAAAGTGAAACAGGCTGAAGTTGCTGCCAAGCGCAGCGAACTGGCTGGTGCTCGCGATGCAAAACACAAACTGTTGACTCGTGGTGAGAGTGAGAAACGTTCGCTGGAAGGTAAGCAGGCCGAACAGCAGAATGTGGTATCTTCGTTGCAAAAACAGCAGAAGACCATCCAACGGGTCATTGACCAACAACGCAAGAAGGATGCTGCTATCAATGCGCAGATTGACAGACTGATTGCCCAAGAAGTGGCAAGACAAAAGGCAAGAGCCGCCGCAGAGGCCAAGCGCAAGGCTGCTGCCGAAGCTGCACGCAAGCGTGATGCAGAACTGGCTCGCAAGAAGCGGGAGGCCGAAGAGGCTGCACGCGAAAACGCGCGACGCATTGCCGAGGCTAAAGCTCTTGAGGACAAGGCACGTGCAGAAGTCAAGGCGGCTCGCGATAAGAAAGCGCGTGATGCTGCCGATCGTGCAGCCCACGAAGCATCACAGGCTCGAATTGCTGCCGAGCGTAAGGCTGCCGCAGATGCCAAACGACATAAACAGGAGGTGGCAGAAGCTAAGAAAAAATCGGATGAGGTGCTCTATACCATGAGCAGCGACGACCGGCGCATCAGTGGTAACTTTGAGAGCAACCGAGGCAGACTGCCCATGCCTATCACGGGTGGCTACCGCATCGTCAGCCATTTCGGTCAGTATAATGTAGAGGGACTGAACAACGTTCGCCTCGACAATAAGGGTATTAATATACAAGGTCAGGCTGGCGCACAGGCACGAAGCATCTTCGATGGTGAAGTGAGTGGTGTCTTCAGCTTCGGAGGCACGGTCATCGTCATGGTGCGTCACGGCAGTTACATCTCTGTTTATTGCAATTTGTCATCGGTCAACGTACACCGTGGACAGAAAGTGACTGCTCGTCAACCCCTTGGACGTATTGGTCAAGACAATATTCTGCAATTCCAATTGCGTAAGGAAACGGCTAAGCTCAATCCTGAAGCATGGCTCGGAAGATAGTAGAGGTCTCACAATAGATGAACATAACATCCCCCAATAGGTCGTTTGGCTGATTGGGGGATGTTGTTTGCCAAAGTGCAACGGAGGTAAGCTACTATAAATTTTAGTTTTCTAAAAAATTCGACCACACGACCACAGATGTGGCGTAAACTGCTATGAAATAGTATTTTAGACTGTGGTCGATTGGTCAGAACCCTGTGTTTTCGACCACACTTCGACCACACGTGCTTTTCCCGATACTTATCGTGGATATTCACACGAAGTAAACAAAAATTATTTTCAGGCATTTTCAAACGGCTGACAAAGTTATTATCCAACGTTTGACAAAGGTGTTATCCAACGTTTGATAAGGGTGTTATCCAACGTTTGATAAGGGTGTTATCCAACGTTTGATAAAGGTGTTATCAAATGTTAGATAAGAGTGTTGTCAAACGTTAGACAAGAGCCTTTTCAACGTTGGAAACAAGTTGTTTCAAATATCGGAAACAAGTGGTGTCAAATATTATGCAATAGTCCTGTCCTACGTTAGACAAGGATGTTGTCTGGCGTCAGAATATACAAATCATGTATTGTCGGCTATGCGGATGGACTGTTTTTATGAGGGCAACGGCAGAGGGTCTGGTGGTCGAATGGTGGTCGAAAACCGCCGAGTTAGCGTAATCGACCACCCACGTAAGCTGCATACGCATAGCGTGTTATGCCGTTGTGGTGGTCGAGTGGTCGAAATTTTGCAACGTCGCGTGTGCGTACGCGCGCGTATATTGTTAGGTGTGCGCGCATGATTTATAAGAGGTTTGCCTGTCTGAAATACTAATCGAATAGGGTTGAAGCCGAAGTAAAACCCGATGGAATGGGAGTTTTTTTGTTGTCTCGGTTTGATTGCCGTAAATCACATTGACGCCTATTTCAAATGAATGGATTGCAACAGTTCCATGTAGGTGGCAATGGCATTGCCAATCTCGTCGATACCTATATATTCATCTGCACTATGACTGCGACTCGATTCGCCCGGTCCGAGTTTCAGCGAAGCAAAGGGCATAAGAGCCTGATCGCTCAGGGTTGGTGATCCAAAAGGTGTCATGCCCATGGCGATACAACGGCTCACTATGGGATGGTCGGTGGGAATCGACGAGGATGACAGCCGGTAAGAACGGGCTTTCAGTTCGCTCTTCATCTGCGACTGTAGGTATTGGCAGAGTTCTTCGTTTCGGTAATACTCGTTGGTGCGCACATCGATGGTGAATTTACATTCGTCTGGAATCACGTTGTGTTGAGTGCCAGCGCCGATAATTGTTACCGTGGCTTTGGTCGGACCAAGTAGTGGACTGACCTTTTCAAACTCATGGTTGCGCAGCCATTGTATATCGTCCAGAGCTTTGTAAATCGCATTTTCGCCTTCGTTGCGTGCTGCGTGTCCGCTCTTTCCGTGTGCCACGGCATCGATCACCATCAGTCCTTTCTCGGCAATAGCCGGTTGTAAGCCAGTTGGTTCGCCCACGATAGCCACATCAATAGGTGGCAGTTGTTCGCGAATCAGCGTAAATCCATTGGCGCCGCTCACTTCCTCTTCTGCACTGGCTACATAAACCAGATTGTAGGCAAGGTCTTCGTTGCAGAGTGCGCGATATACCATAAGCAGACTGACAAGTCCGCCGCCGCAGTCGTTAGCGCCCAGTCCGTAGAGGCGTCCGTCTTCGATGGTTGGCGTAAACGGATCGCGTGTCCATGTGCTGACGGGTTTCACCGTGTCGATATGTGCATTAAGCAGTAGGGTAGGTTTGCCTTCAGCGTGTTTCCCGATAAGCATCAGGTTGTTGCCCACACGTTTCGGAGTCAGTCCCCATAGCTTCATTTGCTGTTCCATCAGGTCGGCAACGGCTTTCTCGTCACGGCTCACCGATGGTGTTTTGATGATTTGTTGTAGCAGTCCCACTGCCTCTTCGGTCATTTGCTGTATATTGTTTGTCATCGTTCGTATGTTATTAACCTGTTTGCAAAATTACACCTTTTTATTAATATAACAGCGAGAGAAGTGACGAAATGTTTTGTTTCTATGAGAAAATGTGTGATTTTTTAATTGTCGGTTATTGTGTATTTCCAGTTTCTTGTTTAATTTTGCGAGCCAAAAGGACATTTCCTAACACAAACAATATTAATAAAAAATTAAATTTGAAGAGTTATGAAGAAAAAGCTATCATTTATTCTTTTTTTTATTGTGTTTCTGGGCGATGCTTTACATGCACAATGTAAACCGGGAAATACAGATTCTTTGCTTCTGACACTTGATGTTGACCATGTGTTCTCTATACGCAACAAAGGTATGTCCATGCATGGCTATGACTTCAACTTTGGACTAAAATGTAAGCGCGTAGAGCTGTTTGGCACGTATGAGAGAATGAGCCATCATTTGGGAAAGGATGGCGTGAAAACCTATATGAATACCAATACCTTGGGTGTTGGCGTGGGTTATGACATCCAACAGAATAAGAAACGAACAAGTTTTACTCCTGTGCGCTTTAGAATGGCATGGCCTGTGGGACATCCTGATTGGAATAATAACTATTACGACCTGTCCATACACCATATTCATGCAGCGAACAGTAAGGCTATTGGCCTGAACCTTGGTGTGGGTTTCCGCTATGTAAATTCACGTTCGGAACTTAGTCCGAACCACGGTTTTGTCTATTGGTCGGTCGGTATTGCACTATAATACAGTTAGAAAATATAGTATAAACGTTCGAAAAGTCTCAAACTTGAGAACGTTGATAGTCGGCATGTCGGATGGTTGTCATGTGGTGTGAGAGAAAAAGTTTTAGATCAAACCGCTACATACAATCATCCGGCCATGCTTTTTATCTCCTTCCGTCTTTTACTTCTCTTGCTCGGAAATGCAAAATAAATTGTGATTTATTTTGTATTCCACTCGATTTGCACTACCTTTGACGCCATGCGTCTTAGGTACTCACGCTCGGAAATAAAAGAAAAAAGTGTTTTTTTCTTTGTATTTCACTCGCTTATTCGTACCTTTGATGCTGCGCTCTTAGGTACTCACGTTCGAGAATACAAAAAGAAATTTGGCATTTCTTTTTGTATTCTGCTCACTTAATCGTACCTTTGACGCCATGCGTCTTAGGTACTCACGCTCGGAAATAAAAGAAAAAAAGTGTTTTTTCTTTGTATTTCACTCGCTTATTCGTACCTTTGCACATATTATATATAATAAATAAGGAAAAACGCTTATGCAAGTAAGAAGCCACATGTCGGTATTGGTGCATGACCTCGCTAAGAAATATGGCGAGCGCGAAGCACTCATCTATCAAGACTTTGGCGGCAAGGAATGGAAGTCGTTGTCGTGGAATAAGTTTTCTGCAACCGTTAAACAAGTCAGCAATGCGCTACTCAACATCGGAGTGAAAGAACAGGAAAACATAGGTATATTCTCGCAAAACTCCATTCAGTATCTCTTCTGCGACTTTGGTGCATGGGGAGTAAGGGCTGTCACCATACCCTTCTATGCTACCAGTAGCGAGCAGCAAATACAGTTCATGATCAACGACGCCAAGGTGCGTTTCCTCTTTGTGGGCGAACAAGAACAGTACGACCGGGCACGCCGAGTGGTATCACTCTGCCCCACATTGGAACGGATCATTGTCTATGATGCCATGGTGCATATCTCAGAACATGATACCAATGCCATCTATTTCGATGATTTCCTCAAACTTGGTGACAAACTGCCACGTCAGACCGAGGTGGAACAGCGTCAGCGCGAGGCTAACAACGACGACATTGCCAATATCCTCTATACCAGTGGAACCACTGGAGACTCTAAGGGCGTGATACTGACCCACGGACAATTCCATGCGGCAATAATTGCCAACGACGAGTGTGTTGATGTCAATGAACACGACCGTGTGATGAATTTCCTGCCCTATACCCATATCTTTGAGCGTGGATGGGCTATTCTCTGCCTCTCTGAAGGTGCTACACTGATAGTAAACACCCATCCTCAAGAAGTGCAGCAGTCGATGCGCGAGACGCATCCCACCTGTATGTCGAGTGTGCCCCGATTCTGGGAAAAGGTATATCAGGGTGTGATGGAGAAGATAGACCATGCCAGTAGTGTGCAGCGCAAACTGTTCCATCATGCACTGGCAGTAGGAAGAAAACATAATATTGAGTATCTCAGCCTTGGCAAGAAACCACCGATAGCACTCCATCTCGAATACGAACTGCTCAACCGCACCGTATTCTCGCTCGTACGTAAAGAGTTGGGACTGGAAAATGCACATTTCTTCCCCACAGCAGGAGCTGCTGTTAGTGAGCATGTGGAAGAATTTGTCCATTCCATCGGACTTAATATGATAGTGGGATACGGACTCACCGAATCGCTTGCCACCGTCAGTTGCGATCATCTCAACAAACCATATACCGTGGGAAGTGTAGGGCGCCCCATCAACGGCATCGATATCCGCATCAGCGATGAAGGCGAGATTCTGCTCAAAGGTCCCACTATCACCAAGGGATACTACAACCGTGAAGACCTCACCCGCCAGGCATTCACAGAAGATGGTTACTTCCGTACTGGTGATGCAGGATACCTGAAAAATGGTGAACTCTTCCTCAAAGAGCGCATCAAAGACCTCTTCAAGACTTCTAACGGTAAGTATATCGCACCACAGATGATAGAGTCGAAAATCTTGGTAGATAAGTATATCGACCAGATTGCTGTCATTGCCGACCAACGCAAATTCGTTTCGGCACTCATCATCCCCGTATATGGCATGCTTGAAGAGTATGCACGTGCGCATAATATCGCCTTTGAAAATCGAGAACAGCTTTGCGCTAATCCGCAAATCTATGCCATGATGAAGGAAAGAATTGATACCCTTCAGCAGCAGCTGGCACACTATGAGCAGGTGAAGCGATTCACACTCTTGCCCCACCAATTCTCAATGGAAAAGGGCGAGTTGACTAATACGCTGAAAATACGACGTCGGGTGCTCAACGAAAACTATAAGGCAGAAATCGACAAGATGTACGAAGACTAATGTCTCTCATATAATTATTATCGCCAACAGACACGATGATTACACAAGACCAACTGAAAGATGTCCTCGATAGGACTGACAAACTGCGTCATTATCTGAAGATCGACGAGAAAAAAATAGAATTTGAAGAAGAAGACCTGCGCACACAGGCACCTGATTTCTGGGAGGATCAGAAGCGGGCTGAGGCACAGATGAAGAAAGTGAAAGCCATCAAGAAATGGATTGATGGCTATAATGACGTGCGAGCTGCAGCAGACGAACTCCAACTGGCATTCGATTTCTACAAGGAAGAGATGGTTACAGAAGAGGAAGTAGATGCAGACTATCAGCGCGCCATATCGCTCATTGAGGACTTGGAACTGAAGAACATGCTCCGTCAAAAGGAGGATCCTATGGAGTGTGTACTCAAAATCAACTCAGGAGCTGGAGGTACGGAAAGTCAGGATTGGGCGTCGATGCTCATGCGAATGTATCAACGATGGGCTGAAGCTCATGGGTATAAAGTGAGCATTTCCAACCTTCAAGAAGGTGATGAAGCTGGCATCAAGAGTGTCACGATGCAGATTGAAGGTGGAGAATATGCCTATGGATACCTCAAAAGTGAAAACGGTGTGCACCGACTGGTGAGAGTATCCCCGTTTAATGCACAGGGTAAGCGAATGACTTCTTTTGCTTCTGTTTTCGTCACACCATTGGTTGACGATACCATTGAGGTGTATGTGGATCCTGCAAAACTCTCGTGGGATACCTTCCGTTCGAGCGGTGCAGGTGGACAGAATGTCAATAAGGTGGAGTCGGGTGTGCGCCTTCGCTATTGGTACACTGATCCTGATACAGGGGAGGAAGAGGAAATCCTCATTGAAAATACCGAAACGCGCGACCAACCCAAGAATAAGGAGCGCGCCATGGCTTTGCTTCGTTCACAACTTTACGACCGCGCCATGAAGAAACGTCTTGAAGCGCAAGCTAAGATAGAGGCGGGTAAGAAGAAAATAGAGTGGGGAAGTCAGATTCGCAGTTATGTCTTTGACGACAGACGAGTGAAAGACCATCGTACCAACTATCAGACATCTGATGTGGATGGCGTGATGAATGGAAAAATAGACGGTTTCATCAAGGCTTATCTCATGGAATTCCCTACCACCGATGAGGAATAAACGTATATTCGAACATAGAAATATATAACACTAAAAACTGAATATTATGAGTAAACAACATCAGGCCAAGCGTGAAGCATGGGCCAAGAAACAAGAGAAAAAGGGTTCTAAACTGATATGGTGGATTATCGGTGGCTTTATTGCACTCGGCTTGCTTTATATGGCTTGGGCATTAACCGTCCTTTAAACGATGGCTACAGAAATCGAACGCAAGTTTCTTGTCAGGGATGATTCCTACAAGAAACTTGCTTTTGCTCATAGTCATATCCAACAGGGTTATATCTGCAGTGAGCGCGGAAGAACTGTTCGCGTCCGCATACGTGACGAACGTGCCTATCTCACCATCAAGGGACCGAGCCTCGATGGTGGATTATCGCGCTATGAATTTGAGAAGGAGATAACCCTTGAAGAGGGACATCAGTTGATGCTACTCTGTGAACCGGGACTTGTCGATAAGACTCGTTGGCTTGTGCGTCATGGCGGACATGTGTTTGAAGTTGATGAATTTTATGGCGACAATACAGGTCTTGTTATGGCTGAAGTAGAATTGTCATCGGTTGATGAAAGTGCAGAATTGCCCGATTTCATCGGAGTTGAAGTCACTGGAGATCGCCGTTATTACAATAGCCAACTTCGCCAACATCCCTATTGTAAGTGGGGTGATAAGTCATAGGTCGAAGACATGTTCTTGTTGCTGGTGGAAAAATAGTCGTTTAGCTACGATATATCCACTTTCAGTTAGTGTTGTTGGTGTTAGCGAAAAAACAACCGTTTGGCCAACATGCCTACTGCTGTGGCAAGTGTGATTCCAATGGAATTGGCTAATAAATCAAGCCAATCGCCACTCCGACGCCCATTGGTACAGTATTCCTGCAATAATTCTATCATACCACTCATCATGATGGGTAACAACCATGCCCACCAAAATAGTTTGCGGTAGTTGAGGTGTGTATGACTTCTGAGATATTCCAACCATACCAATGTCCATGTTCCACCATACATAATCATGTGTACCCACTTGTCAATCAAGGGTACATCTTCCAACTCTGTTTTTGGAGGAGTGAAGAATGATAAATACCAGATAACGGCTATGCATATTAGCGATAATGGGTATTTTCTTATGATTTGTGCTGTTTTATTCATACAATTATAACAATTTGAGCGCAAATGTAGGAAATTTTTTATAATTTTGCAAGCAAAAACTGATTTATATGACAGAAAGAACTGGATTTGGAAGCAAACTCGGAGTGATTCTTGCCACGGCAGGTTCAGCAGTAGGACTGGGTAATGTATGGCGTTTCCCATACATGGCTGGTGAAAATGGTGGTGCTGTATTCATCATCATCTATCTCGCCTGTGTTCTGTTGTTGGGAATACCCTGTATGATTAGCGAGTTTATTGTGGGCCGTCATGGGCAGTCTAATACTGCGCGTGCGTACTCCAAACTGTCGGGTGGTAGTCCTTGGAAACTTGTAGGCTATATGGGTGTGCTTACTGGATTCCTCATTACAGGATATTATGCCGTTGTCACCGGATGGTGCCTGCAATACATCTGGGCATCGTTCATCGGTCAGTTGCAAGGCACACCAGACTATTTCAAAACCTATTTTGCCGAGCTTTCCTCTGATCCTGTTCGCCCTGTTTTATGGACCTTCGTCATGCTTGGTATCGCTTATTTGATTATTGAACATGGTGTGCGCGATGGTATTGAGAAGGCATCGAAGATGATGATGCCCACACTGTTTATCCTTCTGCTCATCATTGTTGTGGCTTCGTGTATGTTGCCTAATGCGGGTAAAGGCATAGAATTTCTGTTTAAACCTGATATGTCGAAGATGACTGGCGATGTTTTCCTTAGTGCATTGGGACAGAGCTTCTATTCGCTGAGTATTGCGATGGGCTGTTTGTGTACCTATGCCAGTTATTTCTCCAGATACACCAATCTCACTACGTCAGCAACGCAGATTGCTATCATCGACAGCGTTGTTGCTATTCTTGCAGGACTGATGATATTTCCTGCGGCCTTCTCTGTTGGTGTCAATCCAGATAGTGGTCCTTCACTCATATTCATCACATTGCCCAACGTCTTCTCGCAAGCATTTGGTGCCATTCCCATAGTGGGTTATTTTGTGTCGTTGTTATTCTTTGTGTTGCTGAGTCTGGCAGGACTGACATCGCTCATGTCGCTTCATGAAGTAAGTACAGCTTTCTTCCAAGAAGAGTTTACCCTGTCGCGCAAGAAAGCTGCCCTTATAGTGACCATATCAACAGCTATCATCGGTGCGTTCTGCTCGTTATCGCTGGGAGCGACCGATATTCTTGTCTTCGGTGGAAAGGCACTTTTTGATTGGTTTGACTTCATTACAGGACAAATATTCCTACCTGTTGTGGGATTCTTGACTTGTATCTTTATCGGATGGTTTGTACCTCATAAGGTAGTACGTGAGGAGTTTACCAACTGGGGAACGCTTCGTAGCGAGTGGTACGCCCGTTTGTTTCATATCTACCTCTTCTTGGTGAAATACATCTGTCCGATGGCGATTCTATTCATATTCCTTCATCAGTTTGGACTGTTGAAATAGAATTTTGTCCATTTCATCGGAGTATTGTTGGGGCATAAGGACTATGTTCGTCTGCCATC
This sequence comes from Prevotella sp. P4-98, assembly GCF_002251405.1. Taxonomy (NCBI): domain Bacteria; kingdom Pseudomonadati; phylum Bacteroidota; class Bacteroidia; order Bacteroidales; family Prevotellaceae; genus Prevotella; species Prevotella sp. P4-98. Next base: position 76,248 of record NZ_NPJC01000021.1, read on the forward strand.
TACATATTTATATATAAACACAAACCATTATGACAGAACGTGGAAACTTTGGTAGTAAGATTGGCGTGATACTTGCAACGGCAGGATCTGCAGTAGGCCTTGGTAACGTATGGCGCTTCCCCTATATGGCAGGCGAGAATGGTGGCGCTGCTTTCATAGTGATATATTTGGTATGTATTCTAATGCTTGGATTGCCCGGCATGTTGAGTGAGTTTATCATCGGTCGCCATGCGCAAGCCAATGCAGCGCGTGCCTACGATAAACTGTCGAAAGGTCGGCCCTGGAAGTTTGTCGGCTATCTTGGTATTCTCACTTCTACTATCATCCTCGGTTTCTATTCGGTAGTGGCAGGCTGGTGTCTGCAATACCTGTATATAGCACTGACTGGCATGACGAGTGGCAATGTTGATGCCGTTCGAGAGTATTTCACCGATTTTTCCGGTGATGCGATGAAACCGGCTATTTTAGGCGTTTTGTTCATCTTAATCACCCAGTTTGTGGTGGTTCGTGGTGTGCGTGGTGGTATAGAGCGCGCTTCAAAACTGCTTATGCCTGTGCTTTTCGTGTTGTTGATTATCATCGTAGTGGCATCGTGCATGTTGCCTGGAGCCTTAGAAGGCATCCGTTTCCTATTCTATCCCGACTTTAGTAAGTTGTCGAGCGACGTATTGCTCGAAGCATTGGGCCAATCGTTCTTCTCCTTGTCGTTGGGTACAGCATGTCTATGTACCTATGCCAGTTATTTCTCCAAAGATACAAACCTCTTGAAATCTGCATTCCAGATTGTGACCATCGATACGATGATAGCTGTTTTGGCTGGTTTGATGATATTTCCTGCAGCGTTTTCTGTAGGTGTCAATCCCGATAGTGGACCTTCACTCATATTTATCACCTTGCCTAATGTATTCTCGCAAGCCTTTGCGTCGATGCCCGTGGTGGGTTATGTGATTAGTGTGATGTTCTATGCACTATTGGTCTTTGCAGCGCTGACATCAACCATTTCGATGCACGAGATTGGTACTGCTTTCTTTACTGAAGAGTTTACTTTACGACGCCGTTACTCTGCTTGGGTGGTGACAGTTGCTGCAGGAGCTATCTGTGTGTTGTGCTCATTGTCAGTAGGAGGGCGTTCGTGGTTGCAAATCACTGGTGTAGCGCTGATGGATTTTTGTGATAAAATCACTGCCAACATTATGATGCCAATCGGAGCGATGCTCACTTGTCTATTCGTCGGATGGTATATTCCCAAGCGTACGGTCTATGCTGAGTTTACTAATCGTGGCATGACCAATCAGCGTTGGTTTATGATTTATCTCTTTGCCGTCCGCTATATTTGTCCCATCTGCATCCTCATCATCTTCCTCCATCAAATGGGAGTGGTTTGATGAAAGAGGTCATGCAGGTGAGCATATCCACGTGATGAAAAACACAAAGGCGGCAAGTGAAACGTTTCACTTGCCGCCTTTTGGTCGGGATGAGGCGACTCGAACGCCCGACCCCTACGTCCCGAACGTAGTGCGCTACCAACTGCGCTACATCCCGATTTTGCGGTGCAAAGGTACTAATTATTTATGAATAACGTAGAGAAAAACATTGTTTTTTTGCCTTTACACCCAAAATGCCACTTATTTGCTATAGCAATTCGGGCAGTTGGAATAGTTTGATGCCATTAGATCCTTTGATAAGGATATACATGTCTTGCGGCTGTTGGGCAGCAATGGCTGCTTTTACTTCTTCTATATCGTGGAATTTCTTGAAGCTGCATTCTGTCTTTGCGAACTCTTCGCCAACGAGCCATACCTGTTGGAAACCAGCTTGTTTGAGTTGTTCCACCACCTTTTGGTGTTCTTCTGCAGAGGCATCACCCAATTCACGCATATCGCCGAGGATTGCCATTTTTGCAGGCACATCCATGAGTTTGAAGTTGTCGATAGCAGCCTGCATGCTCGATGGATTGGCGTTATATGCATCGACCACGAGATGATTATGGTCGGTGACGGTCATCTGCGAACGATTGTTGGTAGGGGTGTAGTTGGCAATTGCCTTATTGATGAGTTCGAATGGTACGTTGTTGACATAGCCCACGGTTATTGCAGCTAGAATATTATCGAGATTGTAAGCACCGATGAGGTTGGTCTGCACCTCCATCCATTCGCTAGTATAGTCTGCATCGCTGTCTTGCTCTCGCCAGCGGAACTTAAGAAATGGAGAGCACGACACCACTTCGCCATGTATCAGAATATCGGGGTTGCTACTCTGACCATAGTAATAGATGTCTGCCAATCCATCGGTCATAGCCATCAAGTGTTCATTGTCTCGATTGACAAACACAGGGCATTCGTGTTGTCGGAGATAATCGTAGAGCTCGCCTTTGGTATGGCATACACCTTCGAAAGATCCAAAACCCTGTAGGTGGGCACGCCCCACGTTGGTAATCAGTCCACATGTAGGTTCAGCCGTTTCTACCAGTGTTTTGATGTCTCCCGGATGGCTTGCCCCCATCTCCACTACTGCGATATCGTAGTCTTCGTTTAGTCTGAAGAGAGTTTTCGGAACGCCTATGTCGTTGTTGAAATTACCCTCTGTTGCCATTACGTTATAACATTCAGCGAGTACTGCCTTTGTGAGTTCCTTGGTAGTAGTCTTTCCGTTTGTACCCGTAATGCCTATGATGGGCAGATCGAAATGGCATCTGTGTTCGCGTGCCAAGTCTTTGAAAGTTTGCAATGTGTCATTCACTAAGATGTAGCGGCAGTCGTCTTTTTGAGTTTCAGGATTGGTGAGTTCGCTGACAATGGCATAGGCACACCCCTTCTCCAAAGCGGCCTGTGCGAATCGGTTACCATCAAACGAAGCCCCTTTAAGAGCCAAGAAGATGCTGTCTTTCGGGCATTCGCGCGAGTCGGTAGTGATGCACGGATGGGCGAGATAGAGTTTGTAGAGTTCCTTGATATCCATATATTTGTTGTTGTTTTGGTGATGCAAAGGTACGATTATGTGAGTGAACTGCAAAAGAATTGCCGTTTTTTCTTTGTATTTTCCTTATTTAACCGTAACTCTAGCGCTACACACCGAAGTTACTGTCGTTCGAGAATAAAAAAGAAAATTGATATTTCTTTTTGTATTCTGCTCACTTAATCGTACCTCTGACCTGTAGGTCTTAGTTACTGTCGTTCGAGAATAAAAAAGAAAATTGATATTTCTTTTTGTATTCTGCTCACTTAATCGTACCTCTGACCTGTCGGTCTTAGGTACTGTCGTTCGAGAATAAAAAAGAAAATTGATATTTCTTTTTGTATTCTGCTCACTTAATCGTACCTTTGCGAAATATATATAATATATGTGTAAAATAAGATGGAATATACTCTGAATTGTAATGGGAAGCTGATAACCTTGTCCTCACCACAGGTCATGGGAATTCTTAATGTCACTCCTGACTCCTTCTATTCGGGAAGCAGAAAGCAAACCGAACGCGAAATAGCAGAACGTACACAACAAATATTGGCTGAGGGAGGTACTATGATCGATGTGGGCGGATGCTCAACAAGGCCCGGGATCGATGTGGGCGGATGCTCAACAAGGCCCGGTAGTGCTCCTGTGGATGAAGAAGAAGAATCACGCAGACTGCGCTTTGCCCTTGAAATAGTACGTCGTGAAGCACCCGATACCATTGTAAGCATAGATACATTCCGTCCCGATGTGGCACGAATGACCGTTGAGGAGTTTGGTGCCGATATCATCAATGATGTGTCGGAAGGTGCTGATCCTGAGATGTTCCGCATGGTGGCGCGTCTTAAAGTGCCCTATATCCTCATGTCTATAGCTCCCACTATCCGCGATATGATGCTACGCTTTGCCCGTGAGATACAGCAGTTGCGCGACTGTGGACAGAAGGATATCATCCTTGATCCTGGTTTTGGATTCGGTAAAGACCTGCAACAAAACTATGACGTGATGCACCAATTGGATCAGCTCGATGCCCTTTCACTGCCTGTGCTTGTGGGAATCTCACGCAAACGCATGGTGTGGCAATTGTTGGAAAGCGATCCGCTACAGGCCCTCAACGGCACTACGGTGCTCAACACCATTTCATTGATGAAAGGCGCATCCATACTTCGCGTGCATGATGTGAAAGAAGCAGTGGAGTGTGTGCGTATTGTTGGACAGATGAACCCTAAACAATAAATTACCTGCCTATGTTTTTTGAGTTTGGAATAAAAGACGCCATTGACATTATTCTCGTGGCTTTGATACTCTACTACTTCTATCGGTTGATGAAGGAGTCGCGATCATTGCCTGTGTTTATGGGTATCTTGGTGTTTATTGTACTATGGCTTGTCGTCTCACAGGTGCTTGAAATGAAACTTCTGGGTAGTATCATGGACAAGTTGGTGAGTGTCGGTGTCATCGGACTTATCGTGCTTTTCCAAGACGATATCCGTCGTTTCTTCTACAATCTGGGTGCCCATCAACGCGTGAAAGGCATCCGTCGCTTCTTTACAGGCGAGGATGGACGTAAGAAGGAAGAAGATCTGAAACCCATTATCATACCTATTGTGATGGCAGCACTCAACATGAGCAAGAAAAAGGTTGGTGCTTTGATCGTGATGCAACGGTCTATGCCACTTGATGATGTGGCAAATACGGGTGAAATGATTGATGCAAATATCAGTCAACAGCTTATTGAGAATATCTTTTTCAAAAACTCTCCACTCCACGACGGAGCTCTTATCGTGGAAGGAAAACGTTTGAAAGCGGCAGGTTGCATACTTCCTGTCAGTCACGAACAGAATATTCCCAAATCGCTCGGACTGCGCCATCGTGCAGCTTTGGGCATGTCGCAAGACAGCGATTGCATAGCCATTGTGGTCAGCGAAGAGACCGGTGGCATCACTGTTGCTATTGATGGACAATTGCAACTTCGGCTCACTGCAGAGAAACTTGAAAGCATATTAACTGAGGAAATGATGCAATTAATCTAAAATATTCTGAATTCTACGGACTTATTCAGAATATTTTTAGTACTTTTGCAAACTAGATATAGCAAAATCAAACTTTTAATAAACAAACTATGGATTTATTAAGTCAAATCGTTGCGCGTGCAAAAAGTAACAAACAGCGCATCGTGCTCCCTGAAGCAACAGAGGAGCGCACCCTTAGAGCTGCCGATCGTGTATTGGCAGAAGACATGGCCGACATCGTTCTCATTGGTAATCCCAACGAAATCAAGCAGCTCGCTGCACAATGGGGACTGAACAGTGTAGATAAGGCCACTATCATCGACCCGGAAAACAATCCCAAGAGCGAAGAGTATGCTACTTTGCTGGCAGAACTTCGCAAAAAGAAAGGAATGACCATCGAACAGGCTCGCGAACTCGTGAAGAATCCGCTTTACCTCGGATGCATGATCATCAAGACCGAAGGAGCCGATGGTCAGATATCAGGAGCCCTCTCTACTACTGGCGACACCCTGCGCCCCGCACTCCAAATCATCAAGTGTGCCCCTGGCGTTTCATGTGTTAGCGGTGGCCTGCTCCTCATCAGCAAGCAGAAAGAGTATGGTGAAGACGGTGTTCTCGTAGTTGGTGACGTAGCTGTAACTCCCATGCCCAATGCCAACGAACTCGCCCAGATTGCCGTATGTACTGCCCAGACTGCTCGTTCTGTAGCAGGCTTTACCGATCCTCGCGTTGCCATGCTGAGTTTCTCTACCAAGGGCTCTGCTAAGCATGAAGTAGTGGATAAGGTTGTTGAGGCTACCAAACTGGCCCACGAACTGGATCCCGAACTCAAGCTTGATGGCGAACTTCAGGCTGATGCTGCACTTGTGCCCAGCGTAGCTGCAAAGAAAGCACCAGGTTCAGACATCGCAGGTAAGGCAAATGTTCTGGTATTCCCTAACCTCGAAGTTGGTAATATCGGCTACAAACTTGTGCAGCGACTTGGCGATGCCATTGCCATTGGTCCTATCCTCCAGGGTATTGCACGTCCGGTCAACGACCTCTCTCGTGGCTGTTCGGTAGATGATATCTACTACATGGTGGCAATCACAGCTTGCCAGGCCATGGATGCTAAGGCAAACAAATAACTAGCAAACAACTATAAAAGATGAAGATTCTGGTATTAAATTGCGGTTCGTCCTCTATCAAGTACGCACTGTACAACATGGACGACAAGAGCGTGATGACCTCTGGAGGTGCAGAGCGCGTAGGCTTGGACGGTGCCTTTGTCAAGGTGAAACTGGCCAATGGTGAGAAAAAGCAAATCATGCACGACATCCCCGAGCATACTGAAGGTGTGAAATTCATCTTCTCTTTGCTTACTGATCCTGAGGTTGGCGTTATTAAAGACTTGAAGGAAATCGATGCTGTAGGCCACCGTATGGTGCATGGCGGTGAGAAATTCAACAAGTCTGTACTGCTCACCGATGAGGTGTTGAAGGTTTTTGAAGAATGCTCTGACCTTGCTCCGCTCCACAATCCTGCCAACCTCAAGGGTGTCAATGCCGTTAAAGAGCTTATGCCCGGACTGCCTCAGGTAGGTGTGTTCGACACTGCATTCCATCAAACGATGCCTGCCAAGGCCTATATGTATGCCATCCCTTACGAACTCTATGAGAAGTATGGCGTGCGTCGTTATGGTTTCCACGGCACCAGCCACCGCTATGTATCTGCTCGTGCCTGCGAATTTTTAGGCATCAAGGCAGAAGGTACCAAGATGATTACTTGCCACATTGGTAATGGAGGTAGCGTCGCAGCCGTTGTTGATGGCAAGTGTATCGACACTTCCATGGGTCTTACACCACTCGAAGGACTCGTGATGGGAACCCGTTCTGGCGATATCGATGGTGGTGCAGTGACTTTCCTTGAGAAGAAACTGGGCCTCGATGCTGATGGCATGAGCAACCTGCTCAACAAAAAGAGCGGTGTAGCTGGTATCACAGGAGGTTCATCAGACATGAGAGATGTAGAGAATGCAGCCAAAGCCGGTGAGCCTCGTGCCCAGTTGGCACAGGCCATGTACTTCTACCGCATTAAGAAATACATTGGTGCCTATGCTGCCGCTATGGGCGGAGTGGATGTCATTGTATTCACAGCTGGCGTCGGGGAAAATCAGGTCAGCATGCGTTCAGAGGTATGCAAGGGTCTTGAATTCCTCGGTGTGAAGTTTGATGAGGCCAAAAATGCCGTACGTGGCGAAGAGGCTGTTATCTCTGCCGACGATTCGAAGGTGAAGGTTGTGGTCATTCCTACCGATGAGGAACTCATGATTGCTACCGATACGATGAATCTGCTCTAAGCGTTATCATCGCAGCAATACATTTTTTTTGATGGTGGAAGACCGCTTGGTGGCCCGCAAGGGATGCCTGACAGGAGGTCTTTCACCATTATTATTACTCCAGAGACCATAGATGTTATACTCCATTCCAACTGAAATGGTATAGTGGTCGATGGGGTGGAAAACTGGTTGTTGAAGTCGTTTTGACCTCATAATCCATGTGGATTCAATAGAAACAGAGGTGTTACACCAATTATAATATATAGAAAGGAATCAAGATGAAAGTAGTGACATTCGGCGAAGTATTACTTCGCTTCTCCAAAAGAGACGATTACCGCCTGACACAAGGCGCACAGATGGAAGCTCATTTTGGCGGCAGTGAGGCCAATGCGGCAGTTTCGCTTGCCATGTTGGGTAATGAGGTGCGCTATGTGAGCCGCCTGCCGGAAACGGCAATGGGCAAGGCTTGCGAACAGCGTTTGCGCGAGATGGGACTCAATACGCGCTTCATCAACTGGGGTGGACCACGTATCGGGACCTATTTCTTCGAGCAGGCAGCATCGCTTCGCCCATCACGTGTGGTCTATGATCGTAAGGATTCCGCATTCTATAATCTACATCCCGGTATGATACCATGGCGCGATGTGTTTCGTGGCGCTGATGTGTTTCATTGTTCCGGTATCACCTGTGCCCTTTCGCAGAGTGCTACCGATGCAACTTTTGAGGCAGTGCGCACTGCCGACGAGATGGGACTTGTCATTGCCTGCGACATCAACAACCGCAAAAACCTGTGGAACTATGGCGCTAAGGCAGCCGATGTGTTGTCCCAACTGATGCACTATAGCGACATTGTCTTTGGCGATGCTGGCGAATGGGAATTGGTGTCAGGACTGCCACGCATACCCTTTGAAGCAACTTCGTCCGATTATCACATTGATGTGGAGGCCTATACTGCGATGTTTCGCAAGATAGCAGACCGTTTTCCGCGCTGTAGGAAGTTTATCATGGGATTGCGCAATGAGGTCTCATCTAACCACCATTTGCTCAGTGGTGTACTTTTCGATGGCGAAAAACTCTATACCACTCGCGTCTATGACATTAATCCAGTGATCGATCCCATGGGTGTTGGTGATGCTTATCTGGCAGCCTATCTCCATGCACACCTGGTGCGCCGCGACGATGACCAGCGTTGTCTTGACTTCTCGCTGGCTGCCAGTACACTGAAAAGTACGATATCGGGCGACTTCAACCTTTCTACTGAAGAGGAGATTGAAGCCTTGATGAACAGTTGATAGCCATTTTCTTCATCCGACAGCCCCGTTAGATCGGCTGGCTACAGGATAGGATGAAATGAGTCGTACAGCAGTTTTCTAACGATTAGAAAACTGCTTGTCGGACATCGTGATATGCTGTTAGGGTTGGCTTTCCCCCTCCACATACTCCTCTAAGAACATGTGTTCGCCATCATATACGGCATAGGTGAACTGGCTAATCCAGTCGCCTAATATCATCAGGCGTGTGTGGCGTTCCAGTTTTATATCGAGTTCTATGTGTCGATGCCCGAAGATGAAATAGTCTATGTTGGGATGATCCACCATATAATCGCGTGCAAAGCGTACCAAGTGTTCACGCTCTTCACCCATAAAGGAAGGTTGGTCGGTCTTTTTGTGCTTGATATAACTGTGTTTTGCCCATGTCAATCCGAATGCCATACCCCATCGTGGGTGGATGGAAGAAAACATCTTTTGACACACCGTATTATGGAAAATGGCACGAAGCAATTTGAATGAGGCATCATTGTCGCCCAGTCCGTCGCCATGAGCAAGGAAAAATTCGTGACCATAGATTTCTGTTGTCTCCTCTTTCTTATGCAGTATCACCCCACATTCCTGTTGCAGATAGTTGTAAGCCCATATATCGTGATTACCGGTGAAATAGTGGATTTCCACTCCCATATCGCTCAGTTCCGAGAGTTTGCCTAAGAACCGGGTATAGCCGCGTGGCACTACGTAGCGGTATTCATACCAGAAATCAAACATATCGCCCAGCAGATAGATGGCTGCCGCCTTCTCTTTGATAGAATCGAGAAAGCGTACAAGACGTCGTTCCTGCGTGCGTTGATGCGGAACTGCCAACGATCCGAGGTGGGCATCGGATAGGAAATATACATTCTTCATGGGCTTTACACCTTATTATATATTATAGTATCTGTCGATATTCAATATGGAGCTTGTCGCTATTGGTTGCAGTCTCCATGTCTGTGTTTATAGAGCATCAGTCGAAACCGAGTTCGACGCGAGCCTCTTCGCTCATCATCGACTGGTCCCAAGCGGGTTCAAACACGAGGTTGACGTTGGCTGTTTTCACGCCATCCACACTTTCCAGTTTGGTGCGTACATCTTCCAGTATAAAGTCAGCAGCCGGACAGTTTGGTGCAGTGAATGTCATGTCGAGTTCCACAGCTCCGTCATCTTTCACATCAATCTTATAGATCATGCCCAGATTGTAGATATCTACGGGTATTTCCGGGTCATATACAGTTTTGAGCACATCCACGATGCGTTCTTCTATTTGTGTCTTTTCTTCTTGTGTCATAGTCTTATTTGTTTTCTTCTTGCAAAGATATATCTTTTTTCCCAAACCACCAAAAATAGGGTGTATGGATGAAAAAGGAACGGGTAAACAAGTGGTGTGTCATAGAAAAATCGTATCTTTGCAGTGATGAACAGGAAGGAACATAAGCTATATTAACTATGTCACATATTGCTAACCTATGAAGAAGCGAAATTTGGTATCCTATATAGCTATTCTCATGGCAATAGGATTTATCATTGCGGTAGTTGGAATTATCATCGATGGGCAGGTGATGCAGAAGTCCTATGAAACAACGGCAGCCCAATCGTATAATTATCGTATGGCATTTCTTGCAATGGCAGCATTTGCTTTCCTTGTGTGTCTTGTGGCAATAATATGTATGAATGGACTACGTCAGTTGAGGTCGTCTGAGGTTGAAATCCTTAATGAACATTATACCAATCTGCTCAAGCGATACTATGATGCCATCAATGATATGGAGTTGCTTCAAAAGGACATAGAATCTATAAGGAAAAAGAAAAGAGAGCAAATAGAAAGTCTGCAACAGCAATTGCGTCTATGTAGTGTGAATCCAAGCGACAACCATGAGTGTAATATAGAACGTCTTGTGCTCGATAGCCAACTTGTATCCCATTTCCATTCTTTAGCGAGTAAGGCTTCACGCGTGTCAGATGCAGAGTGGAATGCGTTGATGCAGTTGCTTGAAATCCACTTCCCTGTATTCACGCAGCGTATATCTTCCCCACAGTTGACTGAGTCGGAGCGCAGAGTGTGCATGTTGATACGCCTGCGATTTGTACCCACGGAGATGGCTGCACTCATGGATGTGTCGGTGCAACAGATAACAAATATACGTAGTAGAATCAATAGCAAACTCTTCCGGAGAAAGGGCGCACAAGGCGTAGATGTACTGCTCAATAGTATTCGATGAACGAGTGTAATGATTGTAAAACTACTGATAAGTTGCTGTTGCGTAGTTAGATATGTGTCTGTGGTTAGGTTTTGAATGTACTAATTGTAATGGGAATATAGCCTATAGAAGATAAATAATCCGTAATTTTGCCATCGAATTAATGATACAATTTTAAAAGTATGACGAAAATAATTTTTATGTGTTTTTCAGAATTGCTAAGCACCTATCGTGATAAACGAAAGATGGTGACCATGTTGGTATTCTTGTCATTATCTATGTTTACGATATGTGAAAGTGCATATCGAAAAGGCATGTCAGGTCATGGTGACATGTTTGATGAGCTGTCGTCTTATTTTTATTTCTTCACTATGTTATGGCTTTCAGGAGTTGTGTTTGCTGGATATAAGACGGATACAGTTTGCAACCAACATGTCGTATCCATAGATGAAGTTCGCCTACAAGTGCGAAGAAAGTATGGTGCTCTTGTGTTGCAGACTATCTTGTTCTCGCTTGTTTCTATGCCTATAATGAAAGCATTCGGCTATCATTTGCGTCTTATGCTTCTTGTTGCGCTGATGAATATGTGTGTGCTGAATATTACAAACTTGCCAATCATGATTTATCGAATATGTGAACGAAAGGTTTTGTCTGCGCGAAAAAAGACTCTACTTAAAGTTATAGAATCCGTTTTCCCGGTATCAGTATATTTACTAATTTGCTTTTTTGGAGTAGATGTCAGTAGGGTAGATGGTGTCTTGTGGATTATTTGTGGTTTGATAGCTGTTGGATTGCTTCTATATTCAATAACAGAAAGATGCTTGTTGCGATGGCTGTATAGTAGTAATACATGTTGTTAGTCTATGTGTTTCAACAAATATAAAACCGTATTATTTGTAGGTTGGTATGTTTTGGCTTTTGTCATACTCATTGTATGGCAGTCGTTGACGATGGACATAGAAAGGATGTATGCTGCTTTGTCTGCATACATGAGCTTTTATTTGTCATTGTGCAGTCCCGTACTTATGATTCTATCAGGCAGTTTTTGGCGTTCTGGGAGTATAAGTAGAAAAAAGGAAGGCTATAGTGCCGTATATCGTAAAACACTTGATACGTATATCTATTTTCTTCAAGTGGAAACGTCCTGTGCTGTTATTTTGTTTGTTGTAGGATGGTTGTATGGCTATTCTTTAGTTTTCATATTGGCCATTCTGACTTATGTCATTGGATTCTTGTCGTTGGCGGTAGTGCCTATGCTTATGGATAAGATGAGGACAGAACAACAGCTGGAGGTTGAATGGAAACGTCCTCGATGCCTGTTCTTCTTGTCTTATAGTCTCTTGGTGTTGTCTTTACTGTTTCCAGTGATATTGTCTTATTGTGATAACTGGGGAGTTGTTCCCTTGATATTATTGTTTGTATTGGGCATTCTCGGACTACTTTTGGGAAGAATGGCTATTCGTGGCATGTTAAATATGTTTGTCTCTTATACTGAAACGACATTGTGATATCAAAATGATTCAGCCGCATTTGATTTTTCAAATGCGGCTGAATCGTTGTGTATGAGAACGGGAAAATCCGTTGAAATCAGGCCTTTTTATTTATTTGGCGTATTCCAAACCTTAGTTTTGGTGCAGGTGGTGGGAGCGGTAAGGCGTGCAACGCGCAGCAGGAAATCACCCTCTTCGAGTGTCCAGCGACCGTCGGCACCCACAAAGGCAAGGTCTTTTGCCGGCAGAGTGAAAGTCACAGTTTTTGTTTCACCTGGTTCGAGACTAATCTTGGTGAAGCAACGCAGACGCTTGTTGTCGGGCACTATCGATGCTATGAGGTCGCTCGAATAGAGCAATACCGACTCCTTGCCAGCACGGCTACCCGTGTTTTTCACATCCACCGTAACGGTCAGCGTATCGTCGGCAGTGAAGTTTGCCTTATCCACCTTTAGATTGGCATACTCAAAAGTAGTATAGCTCAGACCGTAACCGAAGGGCCATTGCAGCGAAACCTTCGCATCGTAGTTGTATGCGCCAGCCATGGTGCCCACTTCTTCGCTGACTTTATAGTCGTAGTTAGCCAGTGAATTGATTTCTTTCGGATAGGTGTAGGGCAGTTTCGCAGAAAAGTTAGCGTCGCCAGCCAACAGGTTTGCCAGTGCATCGCCACCGTAGTTGCCTGGCAACATGATGTGGACAATGGCTTTAGCCAGCGGTTCAATGTCGGCGATGAGCCGTGGACGACCTTCGTTGAGCACGAGAACTATGGGCTTGCCAGTCTTTGCCAGAGCCTTCACCAGATTGCGTTGGTTCTCTGACATCCAAAGGTCAGTGAGGTTTCCCGGTGTCTCGCAGTAGCTGTTTTCACCCACACAGGCAATGATGACATCCGCCTGAGCAGCCGCAGCAACAGCTTTTTCGATCTGTGGTTCATTTTCTTCCCAGTACTGTCCCTTTTCGTTGTAGGTCACACCTTGGTCGAGAATCACGTTTTCCTGACCGTATTTGTTGCAGAGTGCTTCATAGATTGTGTTGTATTTCTCTGCCAAGTCTTCCGCTTTGCTACCCTGCCAAGTGTAGCTCCAACCGCCGTTGAGGCAGCGCATCTGGTTGGCATTAGGTCCTGTGAGCAGTATCTTTTTTCCTTTTGCCAATGGCAGAACGCCTTCATTCTTTAGCAGAATCTCAGTTTCCTCGGCGCTGCGGAGAGCCAAATCAGCATGTTCTTGCGATCCAAACTTCTCATAGCCCTTGCCCCCGGTGTTTGGTTCGTCAAACAGTCCGATGCGGTATTTCAGTCTGAGGATGCGACGCACGGCATCGTCGATACGCTCTTGGCTCACCTTGCCCTCGTTGACGAGTTGTTTCAGCAGTATGCAAAACTCCACGCTGTATGGGTCCATCGACATATCGATACCGGCATTGATAGCAATGCGGATCGCATCTTTCTTGTCTTTTGCCACTCTTTCGCGGGTAAAGAGATTGTTGATGTCAGCCCAGTCGGTGACAATCATTCCGTCCCAGTTCAAATCTTTCTTAAGCCATTGAGTAAGGTATTCGTAGCTGGCGTGCACGGGTACACCGTTGATGCTTGACGAATTGACCATGATGGTGAGTGCGCCAGCCTGTACGGCAGCCTTGAAAGGCTCGAAATACTTTTCTCTCAACACGTTTGGAGCGATATACGCCGGTGTGCGGTCTTTGCCGGTGAAGGGAGCGCCGTAACCCATATAGTGTTTCAAACTGGTAGCTACGTTATAGCGTGAGAGGTGGTTGTGGTCATTGCCCTGATAGCCCATGATTTCAGCTTCAGCCATGCGTGCATTGACAATGGGGTCTTCGCCGAAGCTCTCCCAGATGCGCGACCAGCGTGGATCTCTGCCGAGGTCGGTCACAGGGTTATATACCCAAGGACAGTTGGCAGCGCGGCTTTCGTATGCAGTAACCTGTGCTCCGGTGCGTGCCAACTCAGTATTGAATGAAGCAGCGATATTGATAGGTTGCGGAAAGAGCGTTCCGCCTTGAGTATAGGTCACTCCGTGGTTGTGGTCCAGACCGAACACATCGGGGATGCCGATATGTTTCATCGATTTTTTCTGTATCAGCCGAATCCACTCCTGCCATTGTTCTACGGTAGCAGCGCGTGTTCCCGGTGCATTGAGCAGCGATCCCACTTTGTATTTAGAGATACAGGTGTCAAGCATCGTCTCGTTGAGTTTCCATTTTCCCGATGCGTCGTATGTCCCCATGATATCGAGGTTGAGTTCGAGCATCTGGCCTATTTTCTCATCGAGGGTCATTTTGGCAAGTGTCTTTTCTACTTTCGCTTCCAACTGTTCATCGCGTGGAATGGCGGGTTTAGCTGTCTGTGCTGCAGCCCATGCCGAGCAACAGCAAACCACAGCCAAGAAGTATTTTCTCATCATAGTGTAGTATGGTTAGTTATAATATATGAATATGTTTTCAGTGACTGCAAAGTTACTAAATAGTGGGCAGAGTGCCAAACAGAGTCGTTCTTTTTTATTTGTTTTTTCCGCTCAGTGCCCTCATGGCGTTGAGTACCGCCAGTACGGTGACGCCCACATCGGCAAACACAGCCATCCAAAGTGTAGCCATACCGAAGGTTGCCAATAGCAGTACAGCCACCTTGATGCCAATGGCGAGCACCACATTCTGGCGTGCTATGGCGATGGTGTGGCGTGCAATGCTCACGGCAAGTGCAATCTTAGAGGGTCGGTCGTCCATCAATACCACGTCGGCAGCCTCTATGGCAGCATCGCTACCCAGTGCGCCCATGGCAATACCCACGTCGGCTCGTGCCAGTACGGGCGCATCGTTGATACCGTCGCCCACAAAGGCAAGGGCTTTATCGACGGGTTTTTCCTGTATCAGCCGTTCCACATGTGCCACCTTATCGGCTGGCATGAGTTCGGCGTGAAATTCATCTATATGAAGTGTCTCCGCTACATGTTGTCCCACTTCCTGTCGGTCGCCGGTGAGCATGACCGTGCGTTTGATGCCCAACTGCTTGAGTTTGTTGATGCTTTCAATGCTGTCGTCCTTGATATGGTCGTTGATGACGATGTGGCCTGCATACTGTCCGTCGATAGCCACATGGATGATAGTGCCGATGTGATGGCATGGATGCCACTGTGCACCTATGGCTTCCATCATGCGCTGATTGCCCACACAGACGATGTGGTCCTCAACCTGTGCGCGAATGCCCTGTCCTGCCACTTCTTCCACATGGCTGATGCGGCATCCGTCGGTAGCCTCTTCGGGGAACGCATTACGCAGGGCAGCTCCGATGGGATGGGTGGAAAAATGCTCTACGTGGGCAGCGAGGTGAAGCAGTTGACGCTCGTTGAAATGGTCGGGATGCACCGCTTCTACGGCAAACTGACCGTGGGTGAGGGTGCCCGTCTTATCGAAAACCACCGTATGGAGGTTGGCGAGTGCATCCATATAGCATGCCCCTTTCACCAGTATGCCGTGGCGCGATGCTCCACCGATGCCTCCAAAGAAGGTGAGGGGAATGCTGATGACGAGAGCGCAAGGGCACGATACCACCAAGAACATCAGTGCGCGGTAGAGCCATGTGGGGAAGTTTTCGATGAAATCGCCGGAAATGAGTGGCGGAACCACCGCCAGTATCAATGCAGCAACGACCACTACAGGGGTGTAATAGCGTGCAAAGCGGGTGATGAAAGCCTCGCTTTTCGACTTGTTGTCGCTGGCATGTTCCACCAAATCGATGATTTTCGACACGGTACTGTCGCCGTAAGTCTTGGTCGTAGTGACGTTGATGACACCGCTGAGATTGATACATCCCGACGTGATGTCGTCGCCTTCATGGATGTCGCGCGGTTCACTTTCACCCGTTAGTGCCACGGTGTTGAGTGCCGATGAGCCTTTGCAGACCGTTCCATCGAGGGGCACTTTCTCGCCCGGTGCGATGATGATGGTTTCTCCTACTGCCACATCTTCCGGTTTTGCATCGACGGTTTGACCGTTGCGCACCACGTGTGCCACATCGGGGCGTATGTCCATGAGGTTTGAAATGCTTTTGCGGCTCTGCCCTTCGGCATAGCCTTCAAACATTTCGCCTATCTGGAAGAACAGCATGACGAATACTGCTTCGGGAAATTCGGTGTCGGCACCGGGCAGAAATCCGATACACAACGCACCGATAGTGGCTATCGCCATGAGGAAATCCTCGTTGAACGCATCGCCATGGAGCAGTCCTTCGGCGGCTTCGCCCAGCGTTTTATGACCCACCAGGAGGTAGGGCACGAGATAAATGAGCAACAGTTGCCATGTGGGCAACGTGAGATAATGTTCTATGCAGACCGCACCGATGAGCAGTATGATGGTTGTGGCGATGACAGCTAGTTGTCGGTGAAGGCTGTTATGGTCGTGATGGTGGTGATGGTCTTGACCTTCATTGTGATGATGATGGTGTGCTTCTGCCTCAGAATGACAGTTGCAGCTGCAGTGACTGTGATGTTGATGTTCGTGTGCCATATATTATAATACGTGTTTGTTTCTGATGGCAAAGGTACACAAACCAGTGTCACGATGATATGAAAACATGGAAAAACCGCCGTTTCTTGCAACCCGATTGCAAGAAACGGCGGTTGGATTAGAAATGATAGGTAAGTCCGGCTCTCACTTCAAAGGTCTTCGCCTTGACGTCGGCATAGTATTTGTAGTGGGTTTGTCGCTCGAAAAACGAACTTGCCATCAATAGACTCCAGCGCTTTGGCAAGTCGATTTCTATCATCGGACTGACCACCAGAAGGCGTGCATTGCCTTTGTCTCCCTGTGCATTGAGATACAGCGGGTCGATGGTGCTGAGGTCTTTATTCTCGTAACCCTTCCATGTGAAGATGCGGAAATAATGCACATTGAGGATGAACCTGCCGAACCTGCCTATCTCCATGTGGGTCTTGGCCTTGATGCTGTAGCCGCTTCCCATGTTGTAGTCGCGGTCAATCACATTGAAATAGTCGCTCTTTGTGCCGCCCAGCAGTATGCCGCTGAGGAAAATGCGCTGTTCGAGACGCGTCAGCGCTCCCACCTTTGGAAATTCTACGATGACTCCCGGTCCCACCGATGCCGCTTCGCTGATGCGATAAGGGGTGAGGTCCGACCCGTTTTTCACTGGTTTCGAGTCGTAATAATTGAAGTGTTGATAGATGCCAAACTCAACATCCATGGATTTTCCCCAATTGAACGGTGCCGACCAGAGACGTCCTAGAATGTGCAAGGAGTTGATGATGGGCTGGTTTTTGCTGAGTCCGAAGGTCACTTCAGCACTAAAGAAATCGTAGGGCTTGTTGTGGTTTTCACCATCCATGGCATCACCGTATTCCATAAAGAGATTGACGTAGGGATTGTGTTCGCCACGGAAGATGGCACCATTGTCTGCCAGATAGCGGTCGCCCACACTGATGGAACAGTCGAGGGGGAATGCCTCACGATCGTGGTGCAAGTAGTGGGTGGACCTCACGCGCCATGCTTCGCCCGTGATGATGCGGTTCAAACCCTTGATGGGATTGATGATGGTGGCTGCTGCCTCACGCAGGAATCGCGGGAAACCATAGGCGCGGTCGTCGAGAATGATGTCGCTGACGCGGTGTGTCACCTCTCCTATGCAGATGCCTCCCATGGTTGTAGCTATCAAATCGTTGATGGCTGGCGGTTCTTTCTCGCCTGCCACTTCCCACATGAGCGATCCAAAGAAGGAGTAGGGAGCCGATTGCCAGAAGTTGAGCCCATTGCTTCGTGCGGCATTGTAGTAGAGGTTGCCGTGGTAGGGATGGGCAAAAAGGTTGGTGGAAAACTGGTCGTTGTCCCACACAAAGCCGTTGCGGATGTTGTGACCAATGGAGTTGAGCGTGGTTTTGGCAAATTCCTCGCCCAGCACAAAACGGTCGAAACAGTGGACAAATACGTTGATGCCCGTGGCTTCGACAGCTGCTCGCCAAGGTTTTGGTTTGAGGGGCAGTGCCATGATGGAATCTGTGCGATCCATGATATCATCGTCGTTGCGTCTGATGTCGAAGATGTCTTGCGGCTGTGAACGCTGGTGGCGTATGGTCAGACCTGCCTCGATGAGCGGGCGGTTGCGGTAGTGTCGGTTGTGGCTGTAGTATCGGGTGTCGCCATAACCCACGGAGACAAAGGCACCAAGATACTTGCCCAACTGGTAGTCGGCATTGATGCGTGCCTGTATGGAATAGAGTCGTTCAGGCTTGTCGGCCTTGTGTTGGAAGGTCTCTATATGGTAGAAGCCCACATCGCCACTCAGTGTCAGTCGTGGTGTGAGGTGGAAATACTGTCCGATGCGATAATAGATGGCACCGGAGAAATCGCGGTCGAGACCCATATAGTGGGTTCCCGCACCAAGAATGTTATAGGTGCTGCGGTTGCGGTAGCGCACGGCAGCATTGAACTTGGTGCTCGATCCGGCAGAAAACATATAGTCGATGGTGGTCTTGGCATTGATGTTGACCAGTCCTATCTTGTGTGCCAAGGTGTCGCGAGTGACGTTGACAATGCCCACCTGCCATCCCCTTGGATGTGCCAGTGCCACATTGATGAGTCCTATCTGCGAACCGTTGAGCGAGTCGGCATAGTTGGCAGCAGCCAACTGAATGCCGCGCATATATCCCGACGACACGTTGAGGGCACCTCCCAGCTGTATGCCTTTCTCCACTCCCATCGCGATATTGCTGATGGCGCTGAGCTGTATGCCTCGGAAAGGAGCCGCCGACATATTGGTAATGGGGGAGAACTGCACACCGTTGGCATAACTGTCGGCAATGTTTGCCACCAGTCCAAACTGCACATAGCGCATGGAATCTTGGTGACTGACAATACCTATAGGATAGTTTTGGGCGCTTGCCCCGCATGCTGCACATAGGGCAACGACCAGTGCGGCTATCTTGCTGAAGTGATGGAAAATGGTAGTTTTCATGATGCAAATATAACTATTTGTCGGGATAAACATCGTGATTGCCTCCGCATTTTATACTTTGTTAGTAATTGCGGTTAAGCGTTGAGGCTGAAGCTGATGAGGCTTTGCATGGAAGGGAATATGCATCATGCGACTAACCATAGTCGATGACAGGTATTGAGAGCGTAGTCTAAATCTTTAAGTAATAGCGCGTTGCCGTTATGTGAAAGCCGTATCTGTTAGCAAATCAAATTGATTTGCCGAGGAAAACAAATTGATTTGCCGAGCAAAGTAAATTGATTTGCTGAGCAAAGTAAATTGATTTGCTGAGGAAAGTAATTTGTTTTGCAAGGCTATGAAACTTGCGCAACGTAGTCTGAAGATATGTATAGAAGGTAAACGAAATATTCGTTGATGATGCAAATTCATTGAGTTTGCTGACCAAATTCATTGAATTTGCTGAGCAAATACATTGAAATTGCTGAGAAAGGTATGCTGCGCGATGATTCTATATGGCTGATATTCAAGACAAACGACCCTCTTCTCGATAACTATAATAACGTCCGTCGGTGATGATGATATGGTCAAGCATGAAGATACGCATGGTCTGGCAAGCCTTTCTCACCAGTTCCGTCAGGCGGTCATCGTTGCTACTTGGGCGATGGTTGTTGCTGGGATGGTTGTGGCAGATGGCAACTATAGTGGCATTGGCAAGCAAGGCCTCTTTCAGTATGATGCGCACATCGACCGCCGTTTCGCTGATGCCGCCATGGGAGAGACGCACTGCCTTGAGGAGATTGAAATTCTGATTCATGAGCAATGCCCATGCCTCTTCCACATCAAGGTCTTGCATCTTGGGGTGCATGTATTGATAGATCGCCTCTGCCGAATCGAGCTTAGGACGCACTTCTGCCTTTTCCATCTGGCGGCGCTTGCCCAGTTCGCATGCCGCCATAATGGTGACAGCCTTGGCAGGCCCCACACCTTTGTACTCCATGAGTTGGTAAATGCTGCGCTTGCCCAGCGTGTTGAGGTTATTGTTACAGTCGTTGAGCACCCGTTTCATCAGATCGACGGCACTCTCTTCAGGGGTGCCCGAACCGATGAGAATGGCCATGAGCTCGGCATTGCTCAATGCTTCGGGACCCAGTCGCATGAGTTTTTCACGCGGTCGGTCGTCTTCTGCCCATTGGGTGATGCTGAGTTTGTCCATACGGATGCTACTCGACAGAGTAAGTTTATTTATAGAAATTCTTCTCGAAAGCCGTAAACTCGTCTTGCTTTCTGACACAGCGCTTCCACCAAGACTCTATGAATCCGAAGCCATATCCCATAAGCTGGACAAAGGCGGCGGGCACACTGAGGATGCCAACCTTCAGACTCTTGTTGCACACGGTGGAGTCGATCAGAATGATGAGTGAATAGAGTAGGATGGGAATCCACGGACAGACAAACAGCCACAGCCATTGGCCTTCGGGACAATAGTGCATCAGCGCACGGCCTACGGCGCTGGCAAGGATAAGGGCAATGACGCCTACGGTGAAGACCATAGGCAGCAGATGCACTAATTTGAGCGTGCCGGGATGGAGCTTCTCAAGGTTGATGCGTGCTATGCCGCTGTTATACACCTGGCGGAAAAACTTGCGGAAGTCGGTGCGGCGCTTATGCCAAACCCATGCTTCGGGGAAGAGTCGGGTGGAATAGCCTGCTTCTACTATGCGATAACTGAAGTCGATATCCTCGCCAAAACGCATCTTGGCAAATCCATTCAGATGTGCATAGACCTCACGACGAATACCCATGTTGAACGAACGGGGATAGAACTTGTCGAGTTTGGCTTTGCCACCGCGGATGCCGCCGGTGGTAAAAAAACTCGTCATCGAGTAGGAAATGGCCTTCTGGATGGCAGTAAACGAGGGATGTGAAGCGTCGGGACCGCCGAAAGCATCGACGGGATGCTGATTCAACTCGCGGTTGATGGCAGCAAGATAGCCGTCGGACAATACCACATCGGAGTCGAGCACGATGATATAATCGCCTGCAGATCGCTCAGCACCATAGTTGCGGCTCATGCCGGGACCGCTGTTTTCCTTATTGTAATAATGCAAATCAAGGATGCTTGCGAATTTCTCGCAAACATCCTTGCATGGGATTTGTGATCCGTCCTCTACTACAATTACCTCAAAATCGGTCTCTGTTTGAGAGCAAAGACTCTCAAGCAACTCGCCTATCTCATCGGGGCGATTATAGACGGGGACGATGATGGAATATTTCATTTACTCCTTTACGCGGTTCAAGTAACTACCGTCGCGGGTGTCAACCTGTACGAGGTCACCCTCGTCAATAAACAGGGGAACGCGAATCTCTACACCAGTCTCCAGTGTAGCAGGCTTGGTAGCATTGGTAGCGGTATCGCCCTTGATGCCTGGCTCAGAGTGAGTGACGCGAAGATTGGTCTTCACAGGCATTTCGGCAAAGAGGATAGTGTTGGTGTCGGCGTCGCTGACAACTTCTACGATATCGCTCTCCTTCATGAAATCAACACCGGTAATCAGATCCTTGGCAATGGGAATCTGGTCGAAAGTCTCTTGGTTCATGAAAATGTAGTCAGCACCTTCCTGATAAAGATACTGGTAGGGACGACGCTCCACACGAACGTCTTCAAGGGCTTCACCGATGTTGAAGCGCTTTTCCAATACACGACCGCTTACCACATCCTTGAGAGTAGTACGCATGATGGTGTTTCCTTTACCTGGCTTCACGTGGAGGAAGTCGATGCAGAAATAGAGCTTGCCATCCATGCGGATGCAGGTGCCCTTCTTGATGTCTTGTGATTTAATCATATTGTTTTATCTGTAAAATTGTAACTTCTTATGGCTTAGTTTGTAAAAAGCGGTGCAAAGTTACGAAGAAAATATAAAAAAACGGCTTTTTATGTGCTAAAAATCGTATAAAACTTGCGTATTTCGAAAATAATGCGTAATTTTGCAACCCGAATTGTGGAATAATAACAAAAATAAAAATATAATAAGACAATGAAAAGAACATTTCAGCCTCACAATCGTCGTCGCGTGAACAAGCATGGTTTCCGCGAGCGTATGGCAAGCAAGAATGGTCGTCGCGTGCTGGCTTCACGCCGCGCTAAGGGCCGTAAGAAGTTGACCGTATCTCACGAGAATCACGGTAAGTAAATGGCGGTTTCAGTAGGAGACGAAACAAGAACATAGAGAGACGACCCATGAGGTTGTCTCTCTTTTTTTTGTTTATTCATTTGGTAGTATGGATTATTCTTCGTACTTTTGCCCATTGGTTACACCTATTAATAATATATGAACGTCAAGGAATTCTTTGGAAAACTGTTCAGTCCCTATCTGTGCTTCCATCTGCTGGCTATGGCGGCAGTGGTCATACTCATCGTCGTGGGCATCAACGTGGGACTCAGTATATATACTAAGCACGGAGTGGGAATACCCGTGCCTGACCTGAAAGACATGGATTATAACAAGGCAGACCAACTGCTGCAGCAAGACGGACTGAAAATTGCTGTCAGCGACTCTGGCTATGTCAAGACTCTGCCTGCCAACTGCATTCTCGCACAAAGCCCAGACTATGGCACAAAGGTGAAAGAAGGCCGCGTCATCTATGTCACGGTCAACTCGCCATCGTCGCCTACAATAGAAATACCAGACATTGTTGACAACTCAAGCTACAGAGAAGCTGAGGCGAAGCTCAAATCGCTCGGATTCAATGTGCTGCCTGCAAAAAAAGTAGCAGGAGAGAAAGATTGGGTCTATGGCATACTCTGCAGAGGAAGAAGAGTGGCTAATGGAGACCGCATCTCTATAGAATATCCACTCACACTCATGGTGGGAAAAGGTACCTACGATGACCAAGATGTAGATATAAACTATGTGGGACCCGATGCCGGATATGGCAACGAAACACAAAGTGGGGGAGATGTCGATGATTTTCAAGAAGTGACAGCACCATAACCATTGACCGCCAACGCCGATATAACGACTGTAATGAAAGATAAAAGCAACGAAATAAACGAAATAGGATACGACGAAATCGAAATGGATGACGATTTCGGACTCGATGCGGACCAACAAGGGAGCAACGGCGGACCTTCTGGCGACGGACTGTATGAGCATTTGCGCATGGAAGTCGATAAAGGACAAGTGCCCGTGAGGATCGACAAATATATGTCGGAACATGTGCAGCACTCGTCCAGAAACAGAATACAGAAGGCTGCCGATGCGGGATATGTACATGTGAACGGCAATCCTGTCAAAAGTAACTATAAGGTCAGACCGGGTGATATCATCACGCTGATGCTCGACAGGCCACACCATGATACGTCAATCGTGCCGGAAAACATACCAATCGATGTGGTATATGAGGACGACCAACTGATGGTGGTCAACAAACCAGCAGGACTCGTGGTGCATCCGGGATGTGGAAATTTTACAGGAACACTCGTCAATGCCATAGCATGGCACTTGCGGGATCTGCCGACATACGACCCCAACGACCCCGCTGTGGGACTCGTACACCGTATAGATAAAGATACAAGCGGACTCCTCGTCGTGGCTAAAACACCAGAGGCAAAGACAGAACTCGGTGCCCAGTTCTTCAATCACGATACACACAGAAGTTATAATGCACTCGTATGGGGAAACCTTACCGAAGACAGTGGACGCATAGAGGGAAATATAGGACGCGATCCGAAGGATAGACTGCGCATGGCGGTATTCACACCAGGCGGAGATATCGGTAAAACGGCGGTCACACACTATCGGGTACTGGAGCGATTCGGGTATGTGACACTCGTCGAATGCAGACTCGAAACTGGGAGAACACACCAGATACGTGCACACATGAAACATATAGGACACCCGCTCTTCGGAGATGAACGATATGGCGGAATGGAAATACTAAGAGGTGAACGCTCTGCATCCTATAAGGCGTTTATACAAAACTGCTTCAAAATATGTGGAAGGCAAGCGCTACACGCACGCACACTCGGATTTGTGCATCCTGTCACCAAACAGCAAATGGACTTCAATTCGCCATTGGCAGCTGATATGGAGGCGCTGATTGAAAAATGGCGCAAATATATGAAACCGGAACAACAAACAATATAACAACATACACGAATGATCAACAATTTGAAACGTGACATCGCCATCGTATGCGGTGGCGACTCTTCAGAACACGACGTATCGCTGCGCTCAGCACAAGGACTCTTTTCGTTTTTCGACAAAGAGCGGTATAATGTATATATCGTCGATGTAAAAGGACAGGACTGGAATGTGGAACTGCCCGACGGAACTACTGCGCGCATCGACCGTAACGACTTTTCTTTTGTGGAAAACGGAAAGGCTAAAACATTCGATTATGCCTATATCACCATTCATGGAACACCGGGAGAAAACGGTATCATGCAGGGATATTTCGACCTCGTGGGGGTGCCATACAGTACAAGTGGCGTGCTCGTTGAGGCTATGACTTTCGATAAGTTTGTGCTCAACCAGTATCTCAAAGGATACGGAGTGAGCGTGGCTGATTCCCTGCTCATCAGACAAGGATATGAAGAACTGGTGTCTGACGAGGAAATTGAGGCGCGTATCGGAATGCCATGCTTCGTAAAACCGGCTGCTGATGGATCGTCATTCGGTGTTTCCAAAGTGAAAAACCGTGACCAACTGGCTCCTGCTATCAGAAAAGCTATGATGGAAAGCTCGGAAGTGATGGTCGAACAGTATCTGGAAGGTACCGAGATTTCTATCGGTGTATATAAGACTAAAGAGAAATCGGTTGTGTTTCCTGCTACAGAAGTCGTGACAACAAACGAATTTTTCGACTATGATGCTAAGTATAATGGACAGGTACAGGAGATTACACCTGCCCGTCTGCCAGAAGATGTGACACGTCGCGTTAAAGAAATTACCAGTCATATCTATGATATCCTGCACTGCAATGGCATCATACGCATTGACTATATCATCTCTAAGGAGGGAAAAATTTCTATGCTCGAAGTGAATACAACTCCTGGAATGACACCTACCAGCTTCATACCGCAACAGGTTAAGGCTGCGGGACTCAAAATGAGCGACGTGCTCACCGATATTGTTGAAAACCAATTCTGATAAGAATATTATGGCTATTCCTGCTGAATTCGACGAGATAAGACCCTATGATACGGGAGAAGTGCAACAGGCTTTCAATGAATTGCTTGCTGACAGACAATTCTCGACCATGCTACGTGGCATCGTGCCGTGGCTGCCTAAATCATTGAGAAACGCTGTGCTGAAAATGGCTTTCATTGGGGTTAAGTCGCCACTCGACTTCCAGAAAAGGTTTATGAAACCTATCGTGCGACATATCATACGGAAGTATACGGACGGATGCACATTCGATGATAACTGTTTGCCACGCGATTTCAGTCTCCGATATACATTTGTCAGCAACCATAGAGATATCGTACTCGACTCGGCGCTACTCGACGTCATGCTTGTAAAAACGGGATATCCTACTACCGTGGAAATAGGTATCGGCGATAACCTCCTGATTTACCCATGGATAAAAAGGTTGGTGCGCATGAACAAGGCGTTTACGGTCAGACGGGGACTCACGCCAAAAGAGATGTTGCGCTCTAGCCAAATCATGAGCAGATATATACATTATGCGGTAACACAAAAGCATGAAAATATCTGGATAGCACAGCGTGAAGGAAGAGCAAAGGATTCTGACGACCGTACGCAGGATTCTGTACTGAAGATGTTGGCAATGGGAGGCGAGGGGAAACCTATCGATAGCCTCCGTGAAATCAATATCGTTCCACTCACCATCAGCTATGAGTTCGACCCATGCGATTATCTTAAAGCACAGGAATTTCAGCAGAAACGTGATAATCCGGCATTCAAGAAAAGTCGCCAGGATGATCTCGATAACATGAAAACAGGTATCTTTGGATATAAGGGACGTGTGCATTATCATTGTGCAGCACCCATCAATACATGGATCGACGAACTCGGTGATCTGCCAAAAACGGAGTTTTTTGCAGCACTCAGTAAGCGTATTGACCGTGAACTACATGCTAATTATTGTCTGTTCCCCTGCAATTACATCGCACTCGATGAGTTGGAAGGAACAAAAAAATATGCACAACATTATACCGAGGCGGACAAAAAACGATTCGAAGACTATCTCAAAGGACAATTGGAGAAGGTGAAAATCGCTAATCCTGACGAGAAATTCCTACGGGAACGCATGCTTACCATGTATGCAAATCCATTGCGCAACTATCTCAAAGCCAAAGCGGAGTAAACTGCAGCAGCTATAAGTTGGCGCATGACATATAATAAACGGAAATCTCTGGGGCTTCTTTCCGAAGAAAACCTCAGAGATTCCTTTTTTCTATCATACGACCTCCATCACTTCAATATAATGAAGGTAAAAGATTTCCAGATGGTTTGAATGTCATTTTCAGATATTCAAACGCTGACTTCTCAGTGGTTTTCCCCAGTTTCTTGGATATTCTTATGTACTTTCTTGGATATTCTTTCACAGCTCCCTGGATATTCTTTCGTAGTCTCCAGATCTCTTGGGCAACTCTATATATCATCTTTCAGACGTATGATTAGTATCCGGATCGTGTTCGATTGGTATTCGATTGTCGTTCGGCTTGTATTCGATTGCCGTTCGGCTTGTGTCCGATTGTTGTTCAATTGATGTTCTATAACGCTTTCTCAATACATTTCGAACACCACGATAACGTCATGTCTCAAAGCTTGTTATCCAACGAAGGTGTTCGAATGTTCGATTTTTGCTACCTCACGTGCGTGTGTGCATGCGTGCGTAATGCCTCAAGATTCTCATCTTACAAAGTCAAATGAGCATTTCGTTCAAGCAACCCTGACTTGATCATTTTATCATCATGACTTTCATTTTCTCTTCTCCAACCGCACCGTTCTTTGCACATTTCCGCAAAGCTTCCCTCTAAAAGTGAAACTTTGAAATAGCGGCATTGGTGCGTTTCAGGTGCTTTTTCAGCCATCGGAAATGAAGAAAAAGATTTGTGCGCGTCCACACGTCCTTTATATATAATAAATAAGGAGTTTCCGTTTTGCGGCTTGACAGAAATCAATCTCTGCAAAAAAGTTTCATGCAATCTGCATTTTTTTTCTCGAAAAAGTTTGGTAGTTCAGAAAAAAGCCGTACCTTTGCATCCGCTTTCAGGAATACAACACCTGACAAGCACTGAAGAAAGAGTTCTTTGAAAGATTTACATAAAACAGAGAAGTAGTAGTACAAGAAGCGAGACTTACTTTTTATGAGTACAGTCTTGGGTGAATTTACGAACCGTCGATTTTTAGGAATCAAGGTGCT
>NZ_NPJC01000022.1:0-1216 GCF_002251405.1 Prevotella sp. P4-98
CAATGAGACAGATAAAATTCTTAACAAATCATACATTTCCATATTCAATTTCATTTTTCGTTCAACAATCGCAACCAAGCAATATGCAATGATTGCACTATACAATTGTATCTTTACAGCATTTTCGGTTGTGCCATAGAATTCCTTGACATGAAGATGTTGCTTCATCCATTTGAAGAACAACTCTACCCTCCAACGATATTTGTAAGCCAATGCAATATCCTCTGCAGAGAGGATGGAGTTATTGGTATAAAACACAAAGGTTCTGTTTCCCTCCTTATCATAAAAGGTGATTCTTCTCATTGGGGAAGAGTATTGCTTTCGTGTTTTATATCCACTAAACTGTATCGTTTGATCAGCCATCACTCCCGTTATAGGGTTGTTATATTGTTTGTCTTCAATCACTGTATATGACATACGACGTTTCTCACGAACAACAAAGAACGCCTTTATCGTATTGATGATGGTGAGTTGCTCCGTGTCCATATATGCTCTATCAAATATGTATAAAGCATCAGGCTCATAAGGTATCTCGTTCATTACCTTGGAATCATGTAAATCCGCATTGGTTATAAGAAAGAATGATGGTATGTCTGTCTTTACATCATATAAGGTATGCATCTTTACACCACCTTTGTCATGATGAAGTTTACTCCACCAAAACACATTTAGGCAAAGTGAGATGGTTGTTGAGTCAAAAGCATAGACATTACCTTCATAGAAGAAGTCTTTGTCAACTAATCCTATGCGTAAGTCTCTTGCGGTCTTGACCATATGATACGCCATGTCTTCAAATATTTTAGCCTCTCTTTGCTCATTAGCTTTGGAAAGATTACTTCTGGTAACAGATGTGCCAAATCCAAGCCTGTTGAACTTAGTCTTATGCGCATTGAGCGTAGCTATCAAGTCTCGAAGACTCTCTCGATGGGTCAACTGAGCGAATATCATCACTAGCAAATGATTCCAACAAGTGAACTTCTTAACATATTTGTTTCCTTGATATTTTTTTACGAACCAATCGAACTGGTTTTTGGGAAGGAAATCACATATTTGACTGAATATATACTTACCTTGATTCATGAGTCTAAACTAACTTACAGATTGTAATTTTCTGCAAAGATAGTCATTTCTAACCCATAGAGTCATTTTTTGCTCGTATTTTGTCGCATATCAACCACTTACAACGATTGTTAATCGTTTTTAGTGGACACTAGTG
>NZ_NPJC01000023.1:0-36483 GCF_002251405.1 Prevotella sp. P4-98
TGATACACAATTTCTACAAGACCATCATGAGCAGGCTTGACACCAAGGCTTTTGGGCTCAAGAAAACGAGTCGCATAAAGGCTTTTGTCTTCAGATTCATCTCCGTACCTGCCAAGTGGATCATGACTGCAAGGCAATACGTGCTGAATATCTACACAGAGAACCGAGCTTATGCAAAACCCTTCAAAACAGAATTCGGATAAGAATCCTTTCTTTCCGGTTTGAATCTGCGTATTACCTCAAGTCGCATCGTGGGGTAAGGGGATGGTGGCTACATATTGATGTTGTGCTGTTGCTTTTTACTGAAAGCTGCTACTAACGACTCATAAATCTACCCTTAATCGTGTATTGGATGATAGTTGCGGATTTTAGGATAAATAAGAATTTTGGCTTTTCTTTGATTTTGTTTATTATATGTAACATAGGTGTCTTATTGATTAATTATACCTAATTTCCGCAACACTATAATTTAATGTTTTTTGGAATCTTTTCAATTATGGAGCAATTTGATATCAACTGGCTATTGTCGCAGTTTCCCCCGAACAACAATCTTTTCACTTCTCGACAAGTTGCCCGGATTACTTCCAGGCTTTCCTTCCGGAACTTCCAAACCCTGGCGACCATAATACTCCTTCCAATAGGCAGTCACTTTTCCCGTCTTGTCATGAAACGACATGGGGATGGGATTAAACACCAGTTCACCATGCGGTGTCCTATAGCATTTTTGCACCAGTTCGCTACAATACATCGCACTATCTGACGGCATAAAATTGAAGTCGTATGGTGTACCGATAAACTGCATAGCCCGTTCCACCGAGCGTGCCACACCAGTAGTATCTTTGAGCTGCGCCACCACCACAGTCTGTCGCCTTGCCTTAAAACTATCTATTGGAGTGAGACACACCCCTTGGTGTATCGCCTCAAGTGCAAATGCCGCCCCCTTGTCTTTATGGAAAATCGCCACATGATCTATTTGTTTTCCATCAAGTCCTGTTGTCACATCGGTAATGTTATTACCGTTTTCTGCCACACAGAAGAGCAAGTCCCCTTCTGCCAGGCTTTTAACGTTTATCTCATTTTGTCCTCGTGTACCAAGACACATAGCTAAGCACACAACAACTGTCATATTTTTCATCTTATTCATTATGATTTCTACTTTACCCACATTTTGACAAGCAACAAAAGTAGGATTTTATTTTGAATTCAGCAAATGAAATGATGTTTTTTTTATTGTTGTCCAGTAAAATGACTATCTTCGCTCATGATATTATTATTTCTAACAAAAACAAAGATAAACCAAAGGACTGATACCTCGTGAGAAGTATCTGCCCCAATATATGTTGTTTGCAAAAGTTCTAGTAGCCAGCAATAATTTCAAATAATCTCATCGCTAAATTAGCAATCAACAATTTTGTCTGCATATTGCTTCTCCCCCTCAGCGTTTTATATACAACAACTGCGGCTTTGGGCACATATATATTTTTTTAGCATAGATAATGGTATTTGCTTGTAGTTCTTGTTTTTTTTTCTTAACTTTGTAGTCAATATATATAATCTTCATCACGTATGAAACTAAAACTGTTTGTCTTATTACTATTGATTATCATCGTTGTCATGCCATCGGATGCCCAAACACCTGGGACTTCCCACATGCCACCAGTTAATCAAGCACTACCACACATCAGCAACCACCTAAACGTGACAACAAATCTACCTGTCAAAAAGAGCATGCCAGCCGTTTCAGAGGCCAGAATACAAGATTATTTCCCTTTAAGCGAAGCTGTGATATATACCGATACTAAAGAGTATAAAGTCGTAAATATTACCGCAAATATGCTGGCCGATGATATTGAACGCGTCACAGGCAAACACCCCAGAGTTGTGAAAACGACATCACTCAAAAACATCCCAAAGGGAGGAGCTGTAGCCGTAACATTCTTACCCACAAGTAAAGTGAAACAAAAACAGTTTTTTTTTAGAAACTTAAACAAACAAATATTATATTATTATGAAATTATCAAACAAATTTATCGTCATCATTGGCATACTTACCATGATGACAATGCCTTGCAAGGCACAGAAGTGGGAACATTTGGCAGACACCCCTCAAATGGGATGGAGCACATGGAACAAGTTTCAAGGTAATATCTCTGAGGACATCATCAAGGGCATCGCTGATGTGATGGTAGAAACAGGGCTACGCGATGCGGGTTATACCTATATCAATATCGATGATTGTTGGCATGGGAAACGTGATGCCGACGGGTTTATTCAGGCCGACCCGATAAAGTTTCCAAACGGCATAAAGGCCGTGGCCGACTATGTTCACAGCAAAGGGCTTAAACTTGGCATCTATAGTGATGCAGGCTCTGCAACCTGTGCAGGCAGACCAGGATCACTCGGACACGAATATCAAGATGCTATCCAATATGCCCGTTGGGGAGTGGACTATCTGAAATACGACTGGTGTAATACCACCAATGTGAATCCCCAAGGAGCATATCAACTCATTAGCGACGCTCTCCGTTCTGCTGGTCGTCCTATTTTCCTAAGTATGTGCGAATGGGGCAATAGTCAACCTTGGAAATGGGCTCGTGAGATTGGCCATTCATGGCGTACCACACCCGATATATGGTGTCATTTCGATTCTTTGCGTGTATTCCCAGGCTACACCCAGTTTGGTGTGATGCAGTGCATCCAATTCAACGACTCATTGCGTCAGTATGCAGGCAAGGGATACTGGAACGACCCCGACATGCTGGAGGTGGGCAATGGTATGACAGAAAACGAGGATCGTGCCCACTTTACCATGTGGTGTATGATGGCCAGTCCACTGATACTTGGAAACGACCTACGCAACATGAGTGAGGCTACTCGCAATATTATTATGAACAAGGAGATGATAGCAATCAATCAAGACACACTTGGCATTCAAGGTCTGCACTATTGCGACCGTGATGGACTACAATTCTGGTTTAAGCCTTTGGCTGGTGGCGATTGGGCTTTCACCATTCTTAATCCCACACAGAATAACATTGTGTGTGAACTAAATTGGCAAGATTTCAATTTTATTGATTCGCAAGTGAGTAAAATGAGCACAGCTTTCAATACGAACATATATAAAGTCTATAACCTTTGGACACATAAGATGGAGGGCAAAACAAATTTAAAAAACAAAATTGTCCGTAAGATTACTGTAAAATCTCGTGACGTTGTATCATATCGTTTAATAAAATAAGTTATTACTTTCTGGCAAATAGAAGGCACTCTCCGTCTCATTTTTACCAGATAACAATGGTACTATATTTTAGTAATTAAGAATAAGACAAAGAAACATCATATTCATAGTGATTTCCATAAAAAATGTTGATTACGGCATCACCTTATGCAAATGATAGAAAGATAAGCAACTCCTAAGATAGCAAAACATGACTATTTCTCGAAGTGTTGATAGTCTTTCACAGTACGCCAATGTCCTCCCCAGACAAAACCATGTTGACGAAACAGACGATAGCATAGATCGTGTTCTGTTATCTTATAGGGAAAGGAAGCCCGACGGTCTGCATATCTGCGGGCAGTAGAAGGTTGTATATAGAGCGTTCCATCTTTGCGGCGTCGCACGCATGGATTGTAGAGAGGATTGATGTCGATAGCTAATCCTCGCGCATGTTTAGAGAGTGTTTTACTTCCTGCCACTTTGCGATAGCAATAACACGAAGTATTATTGGCCCGCATGGATTGTTCATCGTCGTTATCATAGTCTGAGATAGGGCGAATGCGTTCTATGGGATATCGTTGTCGGTATAGTTCTGCAAATATCTCACGCAGGTCATCTGTTATTGTATGATTACAAACAATTGTTCCTGTATGTGTCACTCCTTGCCCATCGATATGTTTCACTTGAAGCGTATCGAGTCTCACCCCTGCCGGTTGTGCAGAAGTTGTCAGTAGTGTCAAGCACCATACCATAATAATTAGTATTTCTCGCTTCATCGCTACAAAGGTAGTGCATACCGAGAGAAATACAAAGAGAAACAAAGTTTTTCTTTTATTTCCGAACTGACAAACGAAGAAAGTGCAGAGTCAAGCTCGCTTGAACTATGCCTTTCAAGGAGAAAGGAAACCAAAAGGTTAGGTGCAGCCTACCTTGGACCGCAGGTCAAAGGCAACGATCAAATAAGAAAAACACCAATTTTTGTAGCAACTAAGGCTGAGAGAAAATGCAATATAAAAGGAGTATTATGCACATATTTGATGAGAAATGCTTACCTTTGCAGATAAAATGAAATAAAAACGGCAAGAAATATTCACTTTTGAAAACAAAATACAGCACAATAATGACAAATGATAACATTAATGAGATACTGCTAAAGAATGTCAGCATCCTCTCACGACATTCGGAGAAAGAAGACAGTATGATGCCGAAAGGTAACGCTCCCCTGCCCTCTGTAGAGAGTGTGCGCAACATTGTGACGTTAGTGAAAAGCATCATTTTCAGCGACTATTTCTACCAACGACAACCACAGGAGGAAATCCGTTCCTATTATATCGGTGTAAAGATGGAAGACCTATACAAAGAGTTGAAGGAACAGATTGCCCGTGGACTACAGTTCTGCAAGCAGATGGGTGAAGAGGAAGTGCAACGCAAAGCCGAGACGCTGACTTTAGAATTTATTGATGAACTGCCAGAGCTGAAGCGTCTGCTCTATACCGATGTGGAAGCCATGTTCGACAACGATCCTGCCGCAGAAACCTACGGTGAGGTAATCTTCTGTTATCCAGTGGTCAATGCCATGACCCACTATCGCATTGCCCACGCCCTCCACGTGAAGAATATTCCCGTCATACCGCGTATCATCACCGAACAAGCACACTCCAAGACTGGTATCGACATACACCCCGGCGCTACCATAGGAGAGTATTTTGCTATTGACCATGGCACTGGTGTTGTGATTGGCGAAACCTGTATTATCGGCCATCATGTCACGCTCTATCAGGGTGTTACGCTTGGTGCAAAGAGTTTCAAATACGACGAGCAGGGTAATGTGCTTAACGTTCCACGCCACCCGATTATAGAAGACCATGTGACAGTATATTCCAATGCTTCGATACTTGGACGCATCACTATTGGCCACGATAGTGTGATAGGCGGTAACATCTGGGTTACACACGATGTTCCACCCCATTCACGCATTCAACAGTCGAGGGCGGTCGATGTATCATTCAATGGTGGATTGGGGATATAAATTCCTCTTGGATTAGACTGAGGTCGGATAAAGACTGAGAAAAAGGAAAGAGGGCCTGTTTGGGTCCTCTTTCCTTTTTCTCTTATATAACGATATTATTTAAATTCATCTTTCGGTACCATGATAAACTGTCTGTCTCCGGCAGCTCTTGTTCTTGTCACCTTTACCAGATTGAAAGCGGCGAGTGTTGAACCATCATAGTAATCGTCGAAATATCCACGGAAGTGTGGGGTTCTACCCACAGTGTAGATATCATAGTCGCGAACTACCACGGTTGTATTATCATCGTAGTCAATATATATTTTGCCACCTCTTACCGTCCAATCAAAATAAGTCTGACTACTGCGTCCTGTGTTGAGGTTGTAGTCAATTTCATACCCCGTACCACCACGTGAGAAGTCTCCTTCCTGTACAAAGGTTATCTCTGTTTCGTAGGTATCAGTCATGTGCTGACCATAGCGATAGTCATAAAACTCGCTTGAAAGTGTTCCACTCCATACGCCATCGAGGTCGTATGCCAAATCGGTATCCGAATCGCAACTGGTCATCACAAACATGGTGCAGATGGCCATCAGGGTGTAAGTCAATGTTTGTTTCATAATCATATATCGTTTAGTTTCTGGAAACAAAGGTAGTGCAAATCGAGAGAAATACAAAACATATTTCCCTTTTTTCTATAGGGAAACCCCTATTCTTCTGTAGAAAAATATATTTAACCCTTATTGCCCTTCAACGCAGAAACACGATTTTAGAGATAGAGTCCTACAAGAATCTATTAGTCGATTTATGATAAATATCATAGAATAGATTTTTTCACAATTTTCTTCATGGGTATTTGATTAAATTTTGCTATCTTTGCAAATGATAAGCATGAAGTGGCTGTACGAGTACCACTTCAAAATTTCTTTTCCATTATTAACACAATCAATAAAGAAGCGGCACGATTGGGAAATCCTGCCGCTTTCTATTCTTTTTAGTATTCTTACGAATTAGGATTGTTTCTTACCAAATTCGGGATCAACATTCAAAAACCACGTCACGATATAAGTTAGCGAACAAGTCCCTATCACGATGAGGAAGAACACAGGATAGCCCACAGCCTCTTGCAGGGCTCCAGCAAACATGCCCGGTATCATCATCGACAGAGCCATGAAGGCAGTACACAGCGCATAATGGGAGGTTTTATGGTCACCACGGCTATAATAAATAAGGTATAGCATATAGGCAGAAAAGCCGAATCCATAGCCAAACTGCTCAACAAAGACGCATATATCAATGATCAACAGATTGGAGGGTAAGGCATAGGAGAGATAGACATAGACAAGGTCGGGCAACGTGATCGCCATTACCATAGGCCAGAGCCATCGTTTCAATCCGTCACGACTTGCCACTACTCCACCGAGTATTCCACCGAGGGTCAGTCCGATGATTCCTACTGTGCCCTGCACTAATCCGTATTCCACATCGGAAAGACCGAGTCCGCCATTGCGTACGGAGTCAACAAGGAACAATGCCGACACCTTAGCCAACAGTCCTTCAGGCATACGATAGAATAGCATGAAGCAGATAGCCACCCACATCTGCGGTTTTCTAAAAAATGTCACCACTGTGGCCACAAACTCATCTGCTATCTGGCGCATAGTACGACGCACTTTATCGCTATCCTCGCTGGGGCGTGGTAATACCCAACTATGGTAGAGCCATAAGGCGATGAAGAGTCCTGCCATGAAATAAAATACCAGACTCCATGCATAGGTAATACTACGAGTGAGGACCTGTAACACACCGGCAAGACCTACCAACAGTCCTGATGCCACAATAGTGGCTATGCGATAGAAGGTGGAGCGGATTCCTACAAAGAATGCCTGTTCGTGTTGGTCAAGACCGAGCATATAGAAACCGTCGGCAGCAATATCGTGGGTAGCACTACCGAACGCCATCAACCAAAAGAAACATAGCGACCCTTGCAACCACCATGGACCTGGTATGGTAAACGCCACACCAGCCAAGGCTGCCCCGATGAGCAGTTGCATCGCCACTATCCACCAGCGTTTGGATCGGAGTATATCCACGAACGGGCTCCAGAGCGGTTTGATGACCCATGGCAGATAGAGCCATGAAGTGTAGAGTGTGATATCGGCATTTGACAAGCCGAGACGTTTGTACATGATGAGTGAGATGGTCATCACAGCCACATAAGGCACTCCCTCGGCAAAATAGAGCGATGGAACCCATGTCCACGGCGACATTCGTTTGTTGTGTAACATCAGTATATCTTTTTAATTTCGGCTCCACGATAGTAGTGAAGCAGTATTTCATCGTATTTATATCCTTGTTGTCCCATGACGGCGGCTCCTATCTGACAGAGTCCGACGCCGTGTCCCCAACCGCGTCCATGCAGTCGGAAGCCTGTTTCAGTTTTCTCTACATCGAAGGCAGAACTATAGAGATGGCTCTCGCTGAGGGCCCGACGTATCTCAAGTTCCTTACCGATAGTGAAGGTTTTCTTCGTACCCACTATTTTGAGTTTCCATATACGTCCACTCTTGCCTCGCTCTAAAGGAATGAGGTCGGTAATGGTGCCGAAGTCTTCTTTGAGTTTCTCGCTGACCAGTTGGGAGAGTTTCTCTGTAGAATACTCCACGGTCCAGCGATAGAAATCGTTGGTCTCTTGATCGTAGTCGTTGAGTACTTGTTCCAGTACGGCCTTATCGTTGGTGTTGCAGAAGGGGTCTTCTACTGAAACGAGATATGGTTTCGGAGTATCTTCCCAACAATACTGAAATTCCTCGGTCACTCCACCGCAACATTTCGAGAATCGTGCGTCACATATTTCATCGCCATAACATAGGATTTGTCCTCGTGTGGCTTGCAAGGCTTGTTCTACAGCCGGACTGGTTTGTTTGGTGATGCCTTGATAGCGTTGGCAATGGTCGTCGGCACAAACATCGAAGATGGTATGGTCTTCGCGGTCGTACCAGCGGATGAGTTCATCGTCTTTCTTGACAAACGAGAAGAAACCATCTTTGCGTTGTCCTGCTTCCTCCCGTCTGCGCATCTGCGCCAAGAGCCATGACCGGGAGATAACGGCATGAGCTTTCAGCAGTTCCACACCAGCCGTTGCCTTCATCTCGCTGGAGATGACGCTGGCCAGATAGCGTTCCACAGGCAGTTGGTTGATGGCTGTTATCTTATCAGATTCGACCACAAGGCGTAGTGTGCCGAGGAATACCTGTGTCTCTTTTCGTTCCCAATGGAAATTAACACCGATGGTCACATCATGGAGCGAGAACGACGCTGTTGGGGTTTGTGGTGTGAAGGTCAGTTCGCGATATTGCATGCCTCGCCATAGGATTCCGCCTTCAGAAAATTCCACTACCTGTTCGCCTTTTATGAGTTCTCCTTTTGCCATATATGGTGCGTTGAGAGCAAAGGCGATTTTCTGTCCGCTTACAATTCCCACGGTGACATCAGGCTGTACGCCGTGTTCCTTCTGTGTTGATGTAGAGACTCTTGCCTCTTTCATCTTGCGGATGGCTTCTGCCACCTCATCGGGGGTGAGAGTCACTTCCTGCAGGATGGCTGATGCCTTTTCTGGAGTCAGTTTACGGAAGTCTTCCTCACGTGGTGTGATGATGAGTCCCCCCATATCTACGGCACCCGGACTGATGATGTATTGTTGTTCGCCTGTTGCAGTATAGCAGTCTGGGCGATGTTTTCTGCGTGGCAATACGACAGAGAGGATTGCGTCACCTTGTTTCCATGCTATGATATTCATCATCGGTTCGGTGTCGTCTGCCTGCATCGGCAAACTGTCATACAAGCGACGGAACAACTGGCAGCCTCGCTCTTCGCAATGGCTGCGCACGAGGAATGCAGCTGCGGGATATTCGGGTATCTGCCAGATGCCCTCTTCACCATCGCTCACCACTTCTATCAAGCTGCGACTGAGTCGTTGCCATGAACGTTGCAACGGCAACTTACCGCTACAGATGGCTTGCAGATGGGCATGATCAGGTGCCGATGCACCACATTTCGGTCCATTATATAATAAGGTAAAATCACGATGCTGGCACACCAGGTGGAGCAGTTCATCGTACATAGGCAGGATGGCTTGTCGCTGATGGCGCAAGGTAGGTAGTGTGAAATGGATGGGGAGGATGGGGAACGGATTGACTAAGAGTTCGTAATCGCCATCGATTGTATGGTGCATCTGTTCTTTGGGTCTGTTCTTCTGACAGAGGAAGCAAGGTCTTTCTGCCAACGATTTAGCATCAATCTTCGCTCCTGTAGATCGGATGCGCGCTGGATTCCATTGCACTTGGAGCGAGAGATTGTCGGCCAACAGTTCGCGAGTCTCTACTCTTGTCAGTTCGCGATAGCGTTGGCACACTTCATCCCACACGGCCATTTGTCGGTTGAAGAAGCGCATCAGAGCAGACTGCTCCATCCTGTCGTGCAGTCCTTGGTTCATCCGCTGGCGTGCTTTC
The DNA here is from genome assembly GCF_002251405.1 of Prevotella sp. P4-98. Classification (NCBI taxonomy): domain Bacteria; kingdom Pseudomonadati; phylum Bacteroidota; class Bacteroidia; order Bacteroidales; family Prevotellaceae; genus Prevotella; species Prevotella sp. P4-98. The sequence continues at coordinate 9,737 of NZ_NPJC01000023.1, forward strand.
AATTCCATGGTGCGCAGACGGTCTTTATAGAGATTGTTGGCGTTGATTTTCTCTACAGATAGTGCTGCGTCTGAGTTGCCCCCCCAACGGCGGCAGAGATACAGTTCGGTGAAGATACGTCCGATACGGAAGTGGCGCGAGAACATCAAGCCGAGAGCATAGTCTTCGCCATACGAGGTATTGGGGAACTGCACCTGTCGGAGCAATGGGGTAAAGAAGGCGCGTGGCGCACCGAGTCCATTGATGCGGAGTGCATTGTTTGGTCCGTTTTCGTCAGTCCATTCGTGATGATCGATAAGTCCTGGCGGTAAGGTGTTGAGTTCAAAGTCGCACATGCGATAGGAACCAATCACCATGGCTGCCTTCTGCTTATAGAATGCTTCTACGATAGTTTTCAGCGTAGCGGGTGACGAATAGAGGTCGTCGCTATCGAGCTGTACGGCAAAGCGTCCACACCATTGGCTGTTGATTGCTTCGTTCCAGCATCCGCCAATACCGAGATCATGACGTTTTGGAGTGATGACCACGAGGCGTTTATCGGCCTTTGCCATATCCGCCAGGAGTTGTCCTGTACCGTCGGTCGAATGGTTGTCCACCACAATCACATTGAAATTGAAGTCGGCTTTCTGTGCCAATGCACTCTTCACAGCATCGCAGATGGTCTTGGCACGATTGAAAACCGGGATAACGACCGAGGCTTCAACCTCAAATTCCTGTTCTTGGAAGTCGATATCTTCGTATTGTGTAGTATCCACCATGGCGTTGACTGCACGCAGATGTGCTGTGCAGGCGCGTTCCATCTCTATCTGCACCTCGCGGTTGGCAGGATTGACATAGTCAAACTGCTTGACACCTGATGCTCGCAAATCGCTTTCGTCTTCGGTATAGAGATATTCGTTGAGGTGGAACAAGAGTCCTTGTCGGCTCAATGCCAATCGCAAGTCATAGAGTCCTGCCCATTGATAGTCGGCAGAAGGTCCATCGGTCATATATTGTTGCAAGGCTTCGTTGCGCAACAGCCAGATGCTACCGAAATCGAAATCGTCGCGTAGAGAACCCTCTTGATAGTCGATCACGGGATGTGCGGTACGCTTACCTTCTTCCATTTGCCAGCGGTCGCTATAAACCATAACGGCTCCGGTATCTTCTGCTGCCAGCGCCATACGTTCCAATGCGACGTTGCCTAAAGTTCCAGAATTGGGTTTCACGCTTAGCATGACATAGGGAGCGGAAGCATGTTGCGCCACTTGTTTCACCAATGCACTACTGGTGAGGTTTTCCACACGAAGAAGTGTACATCCTTTGGGTGGCTGTTGTTCAGCCAAGTCTCCGTTGACTAAAAGAAATATATTGCTTACTGTTGTGCTTTGCTGTAGTTGTTCCACTTTTTCGGCAATATCCGCAAGTGAGTGGCAAGCCAAGAAGCAGTCTATTTTCTGTCTCATTTTTCTTTTTTTTTATTTATTTTCTACAAAGGTAGTGCAAACCGAGAGAAATACAAAGAGAAACGAAGTTTTTCTTTTATTTCCGAACTAAAGAACGAAGTAAAGGCATAGCCCAAAATACATTTTACGGCTCGGCTTCGGGATGTATTCGGGATGCCGTCGGGATATATTTCTATCCTTTTCATGTACGAAGCAAGTCCCAAGCAAGTTCCAAGTAAGTCCCAAAAGCTTACTAATGGAGGGGAGTCAGATAGGAGCTACTACCCAGATACATATTAAGCATGTTGAACTCTAATAAGCGATTAAGGGTAATGTTTATCCACCTACAAATCCTAACTGCATGATCATCTAAGTCTTTTTTCACGCGCGCTCGAAAAGAAGATACGTCAAGTAAGCAATTATCAGACAACAAAAAAGTACATCATACTATAACACAATAACTTAACACATAAAACCAACAAAGAACAAACCATAGTAAATTAACGACTATCATGATGCCTGATTACAGAATTATTGTTGTCAAATGGTGATTTCTTGCCATTATTCTCGCGCACGCGAATAAACAATCAATTTTATACTTCAGAAACAACAAATATTGTAGTCCGGAAAACAAATCTTCCATCGAAAAATGGTTGTTACCTGCTATAAAATTCACAAATAAATCATTTAAGAGAATATGCAAAGACCCCCCTTTATACGAAAATAGCAGTAAAAAGAATATAAAAGGTAATTCAGAATTCGTCTTTCTCGACATTTTTTCATACCTTTGCAAGCTATAATGCAACCCGAAAGAATGGACATAACAAAAAAAAGACTGCTCGGACTGACGCCCACCGAACTCAAGACTGTGGTCGCTGAGTTTGGAATGCCAGCATTTACCACTAAGCAGATAACCCAATGGCTCTACGAGAAACATGCCAAAAGCATAGACGAGATGACCAACATCTCGAAGCAAAACCGTATACGGCTGGCTGAAGAATACGAAGTAGGCGCCTGGGAACCCATAGATTGCCAACGCAGTATCGACGGTACTGTAAAATACCTATTTCCTGTCAGTTGTGGAGAAGGGAAGTTTGTTGAAACCGTTTATATACCCGATGGCGACCGAGCCACAATCTGTGTATCATGCCAGGTGGGCTGCAAGATGAACTGCCTATTCTGCCAAACGGGCAAGCAAGGATGGGAAGGCAACCTCACCGTGGCAGACATCCTCAACCAGATTTACGCCATGCCAGAGGCCGAAACCCTGACAAACATTGTGTTTATGGGACAAGGCGAACCGATGGACAACCTCGATGCCATATTGCGCGTATGCGAAATAATGACCGCAGACTGGGGATACCAATGGAGTCCAAAACGCATCACAGTAAGTTCGGTGGGCGTAAGAAACAAGTTGAAGCGCTACCTCGACGAGAGCGATTGCCACGTAGCAATATCCATGCACTCGCCACTCCACGAACAGCGCCTGCAACTGATGCCTGCAGAGAAAGCAATGCCTATCGAAGAAACGGTAGAACTGCTGCGACAATACGATTTCTCACATCAGCGACGTTGCTCGTTTGAATATATCTGTTTCGGTGGACTCAACGACACGATGGAACATGCCAAAGCCATCATCAACTTGGTAAAAGGACTGGAATGTCGCGTCAACCTGATTCGTTTTCACGAAATCCCGGATGTCAAGTTGCCTGGAGCCAACGAGACTCGCATGGAACAGCTACGCGACTATCTGACACAACACGGAGTGTTTACCACCATACGCGCCAGCCGCGGACAAGACATCTTTGCAGCCTGTGGACTACTCTCCACCGCACACCAGAACAAGAAAGAATAACAAACCACACAATAACGACTTACACAATAACGACTTTAATAGACTTACACAATAACAAACTCACACAATGGAAGATAAAATGATTCGCGTGGCTATCACGCATGGAGATACAAACGGCATAGGATACGAGGTAATCCTCAAAACATTTGCCACCCCAACCATTCTCGAACTCTGTACCCCTATCGTATACGGTTCGCCAAAACTGGCCGCCTACCACCGTAAAGCACTCAATCTGGAAACCAGTTTCAACATCATAGAACGAGCTGAGGATGCCTGCGATGGTAAGCTCAACATATTAGCATGCTTCGACGACGAAGTAAAAGTAGAGCTCGGACAACCTTCAGAAGAGGCTGGAAAGGCCGCACTAATGGCACTCGACCGCGCCATGACCGACTATCGCTCAGGCTTATATGACGTACTCGTCACCGCACCAATCAACAAAGCCACCATACAAGGTGAAGGATTCCACTTCCCCGGACATACCGAATACATCGAGACCTGCGTGGGAGAAGGAAACAAAGCATTGATGATTCTGATGAATGAAGACCTGAGAGTGGCTCCCGTCACCACACATCTGCCCATACGCAACGTAGCAGAAGCCATCACCCAGGAAGCTATCGTAGAGAAAGCCTCTATCTTCAACCTCAGCTTGAAACGCGACTTCCGAATCTCCAGTCCACGCATAGCAGTACTCTCACTCAACCCCCATGCCGGCGACAACGGACTGTTGGGCAACGAAGAGAAAGACATCATCATCCCTGCCATTGAAGAACTGGAGAAGAAGGGCATACAAGCTTTCGGACCATTCCCTGCTGACGGATTCTTTGGAACCGCAGCCTATTCACACTTCGACGGCGTCCTCGCCATGTATCACGACCAAGGATTGGCACCATTCAAAACCATCGCTCTCGACAACGGAGTGAACTTCACCGCAGGACTACCTATCGTGCGCACATCACCCGACCATGGTACAGCCTACGATATTGCAGGACAAGGCAAAGCCGACGAGAACTCATTCCGTCAAGCCATCTACACCGCTATTGACGTGTTCCGCAACCGACAGTTCTACGACGAACCCATGCAGAACCCACTACCCAAGCTCTACCACGAGAAGCGCGACGACAGCGAGAAAGTGCGCTTTGCCATTCCCAAAGCAAAAGGCAAGACCGACGACAAACAACAAGCAATAAATGAGTAAGCACTGGCAAAACGGATTCTTCATCTTCGGACTCATTGTGCTCGCCTTGATGGTGACACAACTTGACTTTGCTGCAACATGGGCAGGACTGCAACGGGCAGGATATTGGGCCGTAGCAGTCATCGTACTATGGGCATTCCTATACCTGTTCAATACGGCAGCATGGTGGCTTATCGTCAAAAGTCAAGAAGAACAGAACCCAAACAACAACAGCGCAATAGCACCCTTGCCAAAGACAACGGAAGATACATCCAACACAGGGAATAGCAAACCCACACCATTCTGGTGGCTATATAAAGTGACCATTAGCGGTTTTGCACTCAACTATGCCACACCAGGTGGACTAATGGGAGGCGAACCCTATAAAATCATGATGCTCAAGCCAAAAATCGGAACCGAACGGGCCACCTCGTCAGTCATACTACACACGATGACCCATATCTTCTCCCATTTCTGGTTCTGGCTGTTGTCATGTGCACTCTACATACTGACACAACCCATGACCACGCTGATGTGGATTCTATTACCCATCATAGCCACATTCTGCCTGTTGGCCATTTGGTTCTTCCTGAAAGGCTACAAGCGCGGTATCACCGTATGGCTCATGCGGTTACTAAGCCATTTCCCCTTGGTAAAACGCTGGGCACAACCTTTCGTGGAACGCAATGCCGAACGACTACACGAAGTAGATAAGCAGATTGCCGCACTCCACAACCAAAACCAAAACACCTTCGTAGGAGCCGTCATTTTGGAGCTGGCCTGCCGCATCGCATCAGCATTGGAAATATTCTTCGTACTGTTGGTCATCACGCCATCTGCCAACTATCTGCAATGTATTCTCATACTGGCATTCACAAGTTTGTTCGCCAACCTACTGTTCTTCATACCCTTACAGTTGGGAGGACGCGAAGGCGGATTCCTCATGTCGGCAGGCGGCCTAGGAATGACAGCATCCGCAGGAATCTTTGTGGCACTCATCGTACGCATACGCGAATTGGTGTGGACAGGAATAGGCTTGCTGATGATAAAAATCAACCGCAAAACACAAGAAGAGCGATAATTTTCAGCAAGATATGCCATAATGTCAGATTTATTTAGTACCTTTGTCCGCTAAATGAAGAGTTCTGAACTACAGACCATCAAACAACGTTACAGCATCGTAGGCAACTGCGAAAGTCTGAACCATGCACTCGACGTCGCACTACAAGTGGCGCCGACAGACTTAAGCGTGCTTATTGTTGGAGAAAGCGGAGTGGGAAAAGAAATCATACCACGCGTCATACACGACAATTCACCACGCCGCAGAGAGAAGTATTTCGCCATCAACTGCGGTTCTATTCCAGAAGGCACTATCGACTCTGAACTCTTCGGACATGTGAAAGGATCATTCACAGGAGCCATCAACGACTCACTAGGATATTTCGGAGTGGCAAACAAAGGAACACTCTTCCTCGATGAAGTAGGAGAACTGCCTTTGGCAACACAAGCCCGACTGTTACGCGTGCTCGAAACAGGAGAATACATACCAGTAGGAGCTACCGAAGTGCATAAAACCGACGTCCGCATCGTAGCTGCGACAAACGTCAATATCCGACAGGCCATTACAGAGGGACGCTTCCGCGAAGACCTCTACTACCGCCTCAACTCAATCCCCATTCAAATGCCACCACTCCGCAAACGCGGCGAAGACATCATCTTGCTGTTCCGTCTCTTTGCCATGCAGATGGCAGAGAAATACCACATGGAAAAGGTTGTGCTGACCGAAGGAGCAAAACAAGTGCTGATGAAATACAAATGGCCTGGCAATGTAAGACAATTAAAAAACATCACCGAGCAAATCTCAATACTCAGCACCGACCGGCAAATCACAGCAGATGCTATCATGCGGTTTATCCCACAGGATCAGGAAACCACACAACTGGCAACTATCCGCACAAAGGATGATCATAGCTTCGAAAACGAAAGAGAGATTCTCTATAAAATACTCTTCGAACTTCGCAGTAATGTCAACGATATGCGACGAGAGATAAGCACGCTGAAAAAACAAATAAACGACGGACAGCCCACACCGGCGAATGACACAACCGGTATTGCCACCACACAACTGGCAACCATCAATACCATACAGCCCATCCAACCAAGAATGGAAGTCGCAGAGGCAGAAGAATATGTTGAGCCAGAGAAAGAGCCAGAAAACCTCAATCTCAACGACTGGAGTCGGCAGGCACTGGAAAAGGCTCTGGAAAGAAATGGAGGTAACAGAAAAAAAGCTGCATTGGAGCTGGGCATCAGCGACCGAACTCTCTACCGCAGACTGAAGCAATACGGACTGGACAAACCATCCAACAACAAATAACAAAACAGAAATAACAGAGCATGAAACCATTATTCACACATACCACCATCCGACACCTCGCAGCTCCTATGCTTCGCGGAATTGCCGTTGTGGCACTCATGCTGCTCTGCGCCTGTTCGGTAAGCTACAAATTCAATGGTGCCAGCATCGACTATTCAAAAACTAAAAGCATCCAGATAGCCGATTTCCCTATACGTTCCAGCTATGTATGGGGCCCGATGGGACCATTATTCAACAATCAGTTGAAAGACCAGTTTGCAAACCACACCCGTCTGCAACAGGTAAAGCGCAACGGCGACCTAAAAATAGAAGGCGAAATCACCCAATACCAACAGCGAAACAAATCTGTTTCTGCTGAAGGATATTCTGCACAGACCGAACTCTCAATGACGGTCAATGTGCGTTTCACCAACAATGTGAACCACAACGAAGACTTCGAGCGCCAGTTTACAGCCTCGGCAACATACGAAACGACAAAGTCACTCAACTCCGTACAGGAGGAACTCGTGACACAAATGTCGAAAGAACTCTGCGAACAGATATTCAATGCCACAGTGGCCAACTGGTAAAGTCACCGTTAACACAAAAGGTTTAAAGCATGATAAATATTGCAGAGCTCATCAATAATCCGGAGAGAATGGACCGCGACACACTCTATGAGTTGCGAGCCATGCTGGCATTACACCCGTACTACCAGACCATCCGATTGCTGATGCTGCAGAACCTCTATCTGCTCCACGACCCATCATTCGATGAGGAACTGCGCAGATCAGCAGTATATATCACCGACAGACGCACGCTGTTCAATGTGGTGGAAGGCGCACACTACCGCTGGAATCACGAAGCGAAGCCCGTTGAAACAGCACCCGATGGCGACCGCACCATCGCACTCATCGACACCTTCCTTGGATCCATTCCGAGCGAGGAGCCAGAAACAGAGAAAAAGAAACGACGCCCCACCCCAGCAGACGCTACCGTCGATTACGTAGCGTATCTTCTGGAAAGTGAAGATGAGGAAGAACAAACAGGAAACGAACTGCCAAAGATGCAGGGACAAAGCCTCATCGACAACTTCCTTGAAAAAGAACAAGGACGCTTTGCATTAGGCGATATGCGCGACAATATAGCCGACGAAGAAGACAACGGCGAAGGAAACAGCCAACAAGCAGCACAACCCGCCAATGCCAAACCAGAAGCAGAGCAAAGCAGCGACAACGAAGAAGAATTCTTCACCGAGACCTTGGCACGCATCTATATCAAACAAGGACGCTACCAAAAGGCACTCGACATCATACAAAGGCTCAGCACGCAATTCCCAGGAAAGAACGCATACTTTGCCGACCAGATAAGATTCTTAGAGAAATTAATAATAAACAGTAATAAAAACAAAAAGTAAAACAACATGGGACTTTACACATTATTTGTAATTCTGATCCTCCTGGCTGCAGTACTGATGATTCTCGTCGTACTGATCCAGGAATCTAAAGGAGGTGGTCTTTCATCAAACTTCTCTTCCTACAACTCATTGGCCGGTGTACGCAAGACAACCGACTTCATCGAGAAAGCCACTTGGGGACTTGCTATCGCAATGGTGTTCTTCAGCATCGTATGCGCATGGGTAGCTCCTACTGCCGTTACCGACAGCTCCGTGATGGAGAATGTTGAGAAATCAACAGCCAACCCCAACACATTGCCAGGTTTCGGTGCCAGCCAAAGCAAGTCTGAAACTCCAGTACAGGATGCCAAAACACCTGCTGCTCCTGCACAGACTCCTGCACCTGCCGCTCCTGCAAAATAAGCCTTGCAGACGGTCAGGCATCGCGCAAACGCTCCTTTTTGGAAGAAAATAAAGCTAAAGTGTAAAAAAGTGCGCGATTTATTTGGTAATCTCGAATAAATCGCGTACCTTTGCACTCGCTTTCCAGATGAGAGCACAGATGGTGCCCGTAGTTCAGTTGGTTAGAGCGTCAGATTGTGGTTCTGAATGTCGTGGGTTCGAGTCCCACCGGGCACCCAACTAAACCGAAGCCTGCAAGTTTCAACACTTGCAGGCTTTATTGTTTATATCAAACAAACGACACAAAGCTATCATGCAAACACAGAAACAGCACGAAAGCTCCCATACTAACACAACAAAATCTCTATACGCGCGTACATATTATATATAATACCACAACAGATTTTCAGCATACAACATCCACATCATCATTATAAGATAAAAACATTATGAACAAAAAGAGAATACTATTCGTTTGCCTCGGAAACATCTGCCGTTCACCAGCAGCAGAGGGAATATTCCAACACCTCGTCAACCAACAGCAACTGACTGACGATTTCATCATTGACTCAGCAGCAATAGGTCCTTGGCATGTGGGCGACTTGCCCGATGCAAGAATGAGACGATGTGGCACACGCCATGGCTACGACTTCAGCACAAGAGCTCGCCAACTGACAAGCGACGACTTTGCCCGTTTCGACTATATCATCGGCATGGACCACGACAACCTCAAAGCCATCAAAGCCAAAGCCCGTAGCGCAGAAGACGAATCGAAAATACTACTGATGTCCGACTTTCTGCGCCACCACAATAATGCCACCATCCCCGACCCCTATTACGGAGACGAGCGCGACTTCGAACTGGTGATAGAACTACTCGAAGACTCCTGCGAATCACTACTGAAACAACTTACAACAGAATTATAAAAAACAATCTACACATGTCACACTTTACAAACAAACTACTGCTTCTGATGGGACTGGCCGTCAGTATAGGCACAGAGGCGCAAACGCGCTTCACCTATCAAGGCAACACCCTCACCACCAACGAGCACAGACTGCTGGTGGGAAGCAAACCTACCAATGCTCGACGAAACACATTCCGCACTATTGAAGAAGCGCTACGTGCCGCCGAACAAAAGTCGTCAACCGACACGACATGGACAGAAATCTATATCGAGCCCTCTGTCTATTGGATTGACAATCCCGACGATAAAGCCATACGCATGCCTCGCAAAGGCGAAACCACCCCTTACGGCTGCGAAGTAACCATCAACAGAGTGCACATGATAGGCATGAGCGACAAAGCCGAAGACGTAGTATTGGCATGCAACCGCGGACAAACCCAAGGTGCAGATGGCAACTTCACCATGTTCCACTTTATCGGATCTGATTTCAAAGCCGACAATATCACCTTTGGCAACTATTGCAATGTCGATCTTGAATATCCCCGCAATCCAAAGCTCAACCGCGCCAAAAGACGAAACGCCATTGTACAGGCACAGTTGGCCATCTGCCAAGGTGACCGCTACACCCTGACCAACTGCCGTTTTATCTCACGCCTCAACCTCTGCCCGTTTGTCGGAGCACCACACACCAATTTCGAGCGTTGCTATTTCGAATGTACCGACGATGCTCTCTGCGGAACTGGCATCTATCGTCAGTGTCGCTTTACGCTATTCAGCAGCAAACCCTTTTACACTACCGACGGCATCCAAGGTGCGACGTTTATTGACTGCGACCTACACAGCAAGACGAAGGGCACCCAATATCTGACCAAGGCGAGCGGTCCCGTTAGTATGACCGACTGTCGTTGGACCAGCGACGATCCTGTGCTGACTATCGAATGGACCAAGCGTCCGGATCCTCGTCATCGCTGTGTAATGACAGGCTGCACCCTCAATGGAAAGCCCCTCAACGTGCCGCAACCTACCGCAGCATTACCCGTCAGTCTGCCACCCTTTGCCATCGGTCCGCAGACCGCCATTATCAGTGGGCAATGGACACTCGACTGCTACAAGCCACTTGACACGATGGACCGCGACTGGACTGCAGACAATACGCATAGCAGTTGGGGATATGCAGAAGGCATAGATGGTGCAGAAGGTTGCTGGGGCCTGATGCAACTGCAAAAGGGCGCACGCATGATGTACACCCCCGCAGAAGGGCATGACTCTGTAGGCAATCAGCGTTGCCATCTTGTTGTTGTTCCCTGCAAGAGCGGCGGTCAAGGTTTTGGCAGCGCCACCACACAATATCTCGACATCTGCATCAAGTTCGATACCCGAACACTCACCGGCTATGGCCTTCGACTGCAGCGCACCCCCGACTACGACCATTCCGTAGTAGTCAGTCTTATGGAATATGCCAATGGTCAAGTCACCCCATTGACAGAAGGCACCCGTTGTGACCTTTTCAAGGGCCGTTGTTCCATCACATTACAATCTGTTGACAGTCAGCTGACCGCTACTATAGCATCCTCACTTGTGACTCCAACGTCCGATTCAGTGGCACTACAGGAACAAACGCTGACCGCCACCATGCCCCACCCCAACCATTATGGCGGTTTCCATCTGCAACACACAGGAAGTACAGGAGCTTCAGCCACCGTCATTCAATCCATCCTCTTGCAATAGTTCCGTATTTCTCAGGAAACCAAGTAAAAGGATGGGATAAAACTCAAATCGGTCATTAGGGTTGATGATAATCCTAATGACCGATTTCTTGCTTTCCCATTCAGAACTATAGAATCAGGCAATCCAGCAGATAAACGATAGTACAGCAAATGACAGCTACTGCGAAGAGTCCCATACGCCGCCAAGCCGCAACAAGGCCAACTATAAGAGCAACAAGGCCCGATATAGGCGACATTGTAGTCTGGATGATGCCAGGGAAGGTCATCACCGCCAACGTGACATAAGGAACATAATAAAGGAAGCTGCGCAGAAAACGATTGTTGATCTGTCCTTTGATCAGCAACATCGGTATCACGCGAATCATATTCGTAGTGATGATGGCCAAAAGGATGCAGATGATGATATTATGCCTGTCCATATTGCTCCTCCGTCTTTACAGGTTTCCACCAAGCGGCAACAGCCGAGATAAGAATGGTCAGCACAATGGTTCGCGTTCCACTGCTCCACCCGCTTATCCCCGGTGCCACGCTACAAATACCACTCAACACAAAACTCGCAGCAACAGCATAGCGTACATAACGGTCGTTGCGAGCAACGGGCATGATAACGGCAAGAAACATACCGTAGAGCGCCACGCTAAGCGCAGCAACGATCGCAGAAGGCAACATTCCGCCAGCCACAATACCAGCCGCACATCCCGAAGCCCACATCATCGTAGATACCCATGCCGCCGAATAGGTATAAGCCGGTGGGCAATAGCCTTTACGCGCAATAGAAATGCCGAATACCTCATCGGTGACACAGCAAGCCATCAGCACCCTATGCATCCACGACGTTCCAGGGGCAATCTTCTGCGAGAGCGCAGCGCTCATCAGCATATAGCGCAAGTTGACCACCAGACACATGGCAACGATTTCTACGTATGTCGCTTGAGCAGCCACAAGCGTATATACCCCATATTCGCCAGCCGATGCACGAGTAAAGAAACTGCTTACGAATCCTATTGCCGCCGTCAGTCCAGCCTGTTTGGCAATGATGCCCAGTGAGAAAGCTACGGCAAAATACCCCATGGCAATGGGAGTACCGTCGCGAAACCCTTGAATGATATCTTTATATTGCATCTCCGTCTGAAAATCCATTTCCCGTCATGCCAGCAGTCTGCTGTTCGGTCCATATTCATAAAAAAAGTCCCAACCATTAGTTGTTAACGATTGGAACTCATAGGAGTGGAGCTGGAGGGAGTCGAACCCTCGTCCAAACAGGGAAACCATATGCTTTCTACATGCTTATTCCAGCCTTTGTTTTTCGAATCATGACAAGACCTGGACCACCAATCATGACCTTATCTCCTGAATTTCATCTGCCTGTCGGAGCTCCACGCAGACTATTTCCGATTATCCTGCACCGCTATACCTTCCTGATTCGGAACAACATCCAGAAGAGCGATGTCTCGTTCCCTCACCTAGTAAGGGAATTAAGCCAGTAATCTACTGTACTTCGATTAGGCAGCGAGAGCGTATTTGTTTTCGCCAATTAAATTTTTGACCGAATGGATTATGGAGTTTACAGTCGTCACTCCGCATGCTTACATACCATCTCAGCCCGCTGTCAAATCCAGTCAACCCCGAGTGATATTGTTGTTTGAGGTTGCAAATTTACAACATTTCCACATAACTTGCAACATTTCCGTTGGAAAAAGCCGAATTATATTTGCCCTTTCATACATTTTTCACTAACTTTGCCCATCAAAATCCGTACGAACCTGAAACGAATAGGCATGAATCACCCAAAATATATCATGGATTACGTCCATGCATCACATCTTTCGTTTGCTTACCTTGGCAGAATCGGAGCATCCATCAGTCTGTTGCTGCTCCTTGCAGTACATGCCAGTGGACAGGCTTTCACCTTTCTTTCCACGGAGAAAGGCCTGACGAGCAGTCTTGTGACCTTCCTGCATGAAGACCGATACGGATTGATATGGATTGCCACCGAGGACGGATTAAACCGATATGACGGAGTGAAGATCACCACCTACAAGCACCGCAAGGGCGACTGCCATTCGCTGGCCAGCAACTATGTGAGTTCGCTGATTGCCGATGCCAACGGCAATCTCATTGTCGGCACCTATAAAGGCGTGCAAATCTACCGATACGACAGCGACGATTTTTCCCCTCTAGCCACACTTCCCGATGGCAGGCCGATGAATGCAAGCATCAATGTGATGCACCTTGCCCCCGACGGCCGCCTCTATGGTGCAGGCGGTATGTCGTGTGAGATCTTGACGTCTGGCAATAAGAAGGTGGAGGTGCGCCAGACGGAAAAGCCCTATTTTCCCAACAGGATCATAGCCTCACTGCCTCGCGAGCTCAACGTCCGTACCTTCATGAGATACGACAACAACCACCTGCTGCTTGGCACCGACAGTAAGGGGCTCAAGCTCTACGACGAGCAACGTCACACCTATAGCGACTATCCCCTCGACATACCAGGCTTTTCTCAAAGTTTGGAGAAGGTGCGCCATATAGAGAAAGACCACAGGGGCAACCTATGGATAGCGCTGTATCAGAAGGGCGTTGTCATGGTTTCCCAGCGCAGAAGCATGTTTGGCTACATCGGTTCGCGCACCACACAGAAGAACATCATCGGTTCTCACTGCATCCTGTCGCTATGCCGAGACAAAGACGGTGGTCTGTGGGTCGGCACCGATGGCGATGGTCTTTATCGTCTGTACGGATCATCGTCCCAACACCTTGTTCAGGGCGTTCCCCCAATCATCAACAGCGTGATAGAAGACTCCGACGGCCGGACGTGGATCGGGTCGTTCGGCTACCCCTGCTATAGCGGCACAGGCGGTGTGTTCACCCCCGTGCCCGGACTTCCCGAACAAGCCAACGTCTTTGCCATTAGAGAAGACCGCAACCGCAGGATATGGCTCGGCACCATGGGCTATGGTGTCTATTGCTATGACATGCAGAAGAAATCGCTCTCATGGGTGAGCAGTCCCGTCATCAACAAATACGTCAACTGCCTCTATGTATTGTCAAACGGCCATGTGCTGGCAGGCACCTTCAACGGCATATACAACATCACCACGCATCGCCACCTGTGCGAGCAGCGCATAGTCTATGCCATCCATGAAGACCGCCACGGCAGACTGTGGGTAGGCACATCCGACGGCCTCCTTGTGGTGGATGGCGACCACACCAAGAGCTACACCACCTCCGACGGCATGCCCTCCAATTCCGTCTTTGCCATCAGCGAAGACGAGCGCGGCCTCATCTGGTTCTCCTCCAATGCCGGTCTGTCGTGCTTCGACGAGCTGGGCAACATCTTCACCAACTATTCCGTCAGCGACGGACTGCAAGGCAACGAGTTCTCGAAAGGAGCCCTGCTGAAAGATACCGACGGCACACTATGGTTTGCCGGTCACGGCGGCATCACCTATTTCCGGCCCTCCGCCATTGCCCGCCATCAGTACGTGCTCCACCCCCGCCTCACAGCCCTGTATATCAACAATGTGCCGGCAAACACCCGAACCCTCACCGGCGGCGAACCCGTCATGACCGACAATATCTACCAGTCGCAGCATTTCAGCATAGCCTACGAAAACAACTCGTTCAGCATCGAACTCTCGTCCGAAGAGACCGATGCTCCTGCCGAGTGCACCTATGCCTACTCCTTAGACGACGAGCCATGGGCCACCATCCCCGAAGGCGGCCACCTGGTCACCTTCAGCAATCTCGATGCAGGCAGCCACATCCTCCGCTATGCCGTGGAGTACAACGGCAAGCGATCGGAAGTGAAACAGGTAGAGATAGACATCCGTCGTCCGTGGTGGAACAGTTGGCTGACGCGTCTCCTGCTGTCCGCCCTCCTCCTCTTCATCTTCGCCCTTGTATTCTTCTGGATCAAAAGTCGCGAGAAGGTCAAAGCCCTCGCCCTCATCTCCCACAAGATACGCACTCCGATGTCGCTCATCATCAGTCCGCTGACCCAGCTCATCGACACTGATGCAGACCCCGACCGCCAAGCCACCTACCGGCTGATGCTCCGCAATGCCGAGCGTCTGCAGCATCTCGCAGCGCAAGCCACAGAGGAAGAACCCATCGGTCCGATCAGGAGCAACGAGGCGCAGGAAACCGCTCCAGCCAGTCTGCAGAAGTCGCACACCTCCCGCCATCTGCTTATCGTGGAAGACGATGATGAAGTGAGAAACTACCTCTGCAGTGCCCTCTCATCCAGCTACCACATCCGTGAAGCCCGCAACGGCAAAGAAGCCCTTGCCCTCGTGTTCCGCCATGCCCCCGATGCCATCATCAGCGATGTCACCATGCCGGAGATGGATGGTATCGCCCTCTGTCGCAAGCTGAAAAAGAATATCCAGTTTGCCCACATCCCCGTCATCCTCCTCACCGCCCGTGCCGACGAAGAATCCATGTTGCAAGGTCTTGGCATCGGCGCCGACGCCTATATCACCAAACCCTTCAATATCAAGATCCTGCAACAGAGCATCAGCAACCTCATTCTCCTCCGCCAGCAACTCTACAACACCTATCACGGCAAGCAGTTGCAAGACGACAAGCTGGAGGCAGTCGAGACAGAAGATTCCAACGAGATATTCATGCAGCGCGTCATGGCATCCATCAACAGCCACCTCAGCGAGAGCGATTTCTCCGTCGATGTGCTATGCCGAGAGGTAGGCATCAGCCGTGCCAGTCTGCACCGCAAGCTGAAAGACCAGACCAACCAGTCAGCCAGCATCTTCATTCGCAACGTCCGGCTCAGACAAGCCGAGAAGCTGCTCACCACGACCACGCTGCGCGTCAACGAGATCGCCGCCCGTGTAGGTTTCAAAAACCTCTCCTATTTCATCAATTCCTTCCGCGAACTGTATGGTGTATCGCCTACGGAGTGGAAGAGTAACAAGGACTCAGTAAGTCCAACCAACTGAACATCAAGAAGTTGCACATGGCAGAGACGGTCTGAAACAGTATTGATGTTCTCCCATCAGTTTCCCGACAATTCGCTGACTGTCGTTGGATTTTCGCAAGAAACAGTAATCTCATCAGGATGAGTCCTCTGCTATCGGGTAGTGGTTGGAATCGGGCAGATCAGATAAAGCCATAAGACGCGCCCTGTTTTTGGTTTATGATTCCAATTCTCCCCCATTATCTTCATATTTTCAACTTTTCTTTGTACTTTTGACAATTATTTGTGCGATTTGTCGTTATTATAAATATGAAACAACAGAAAACAATGATTTGCGGATGGATCTGCACCATGGCAACGGCAATGGTGATGACCGCCTGTGTGACACCCAAAAACTACAACTATCTGCAAGATTTGCAGTCTGGCAGTGTGACCACAACACCTGCCAGTGGCTATATCCGACTGCAGCCAAAAGACGAGATTTCTATCCTCGTGAAGAGTAACAGTGCGGAACTGGATGCTCTATTCAACAAGGGCATGACTACCACTATGAGCAATGGAAATGCACAAGGGTCGCAGTATGTGGAGGGCTACAGACTCGATGCCAACGGCAACATAGATTTCCCACAATTAGGCACCATTCATCTGGCAGGCATGAGACGCAGCGAGGTTGAGAACTACATCAAAACACGATTGGAGGAAGAAGGACTGCTGAAACACGCCACTGTTACCGTTGGTTTCCGCAACCTCAGCTACACCGTGATGGGCGAGGTGAAAAATGCTGGCGAATACGCAATAGAAAAAGATGAAGTGACGCTACTGGAAGCACTGGGAAAGGCTGGTGACCTGACCGTATATGGCAGAAGAGACAGTGTCGTGGTGGTGCGCAACGATGGCGAGCGCCACACCACCCTCATGGCAGACCTCACCCGTGGCAAAGCTCTCCACGAGTCGGAAGCCTACTATGTACACCAGAACGACCTGATATATGTGAAGGCGAACCCAACCAAGATTCGACAATCAACCACCAACGGCAACGAGACACGATCCATGTCGCTATGGATTTCCATTGCCTCGGTATTGGCTTCGCTCGCTGTTCTCATTACCCGATAATCCTCAAAAACAACTATGAAAAAAGTTCAGAAGAGTTTTCTCCAGATGTGCATCAGCCACTGGCGATGGTTTGCCGTGAGCACCATTGCCATGACCATTACAGGGGTGTTGTTCCAGCTTGTTGTCACACCACTATATCGTCGCACCACCGACATCATGGTGAAAGATGAGACATCGCCAGGCAGTATGCTGTCGAGCATGACAGGCATGAACATGTTTGCCAATATGGGATTCAACATCTCATCGAATGTGGATAATGAATTGGAAGTATTTCTCTCGCCTGCCTTGATGATGAAGGTGGTGAAAGACAACCATCTCGATATGACCTACACCACAGGCAACTGGTTTACACGCGAAGAACGCTACGGCGAGACACTGCCCATAAAGGCGCAGTTTGGTGCAGCAACAGATGCAGACAAACTGCGGCTCCGCGCCACGCTACACGAGGACGGGGCTGTGGTATTGACCGATTTCGAGAAAAACAAAGAACAGATGAAAGGTGAGGTAAGCGGACACATCAACAGCGTTTGTGTCACGCCCCTCGGTCCCGTCACCTTAATATCAACTCCAGCCTTCCAAACGCTGATGCGCCAGGCAAAGACACTCACCGTCACCATTACCAAACAGCCACCCTACGAGATGGCAGAACGCTGTTTGAAGCGAATCAAAGGCGATGTGCTCAACAACAACACGTCGATAGTGCAACTCAGTTACGATGACGCTTTCAGCAGTCGTGCAGAACTGATACTCAACGAGCTGACAAGGGTGTATCTTCAAGCGTGGCAAGCCGACAAGGACGAAGAGCGACAGGCCTCAACCAACTTCATCAATCAGCGCATCACAGAGATAGAAGAGGCACTCAGCCAACTGGATGGCAAACTCGCCGACTACGAGCACGACAACCTGTTGGAAATAGGGGCTGCCACACCTAACGCAATGGCAATATCTGCTGCCGATATCAATGAGATGATGCTCAAACTGAGCAACCAACGGTATGTGTTGAAACACATGCAACAGTTGATGAGCAAGGAAGGAGACAACCATCAGGTATTGCCAGGCAACATTCTACCCGACAACGACAATATTGCCAAACAGATTGCAAATTACAACACGCTAGTGCTGAAACGGCAGAATCTGGCAGCAAACAGCAGTGAGCGCAATCCCTTGGTGCGCGACCTCGATGCGCAGATTGCGCCCATGCACAATGCCATTGCCGTTTCAATCAGCCATGCCCTGTCGCAAATAGAGATTCAACTCAAAGGGGTGGTAGCCAAAGAACAGGAACTGACGGGGAAGGCGGCAGAACTGCCCACTAAAAAGAGCAAGATGCTTCCCACCAAACGCCAACAGAAGGTGATTGAATCGCTATACGTCTATCTGTTGCAGAAGCGTGAAGAAAACGGCATCGACAGAGCATTCAACAATAAAAACATACGCGTGGTAACACCGCCAATGGGAAAGTTGCGCCCCATCTTCCCCCGTAAGCTATGGACCTTTGGAGCAGCATGGCTCTTGGCGCTGCTATTGCCCATGATAGTACTCTATATTCGACAACTCAACGACACGGAAGAAACAGAGGAAGAAAAAACAGCATGAACCGCACACGATTGAAGTCTGACATCAAACGACGCATGGCAAATGGCGCGCTATGGACCTTTACCGGGACGGCTGTGGGCAAACTGCTGGTATTGCTGGCAGGCATCGGCTGTGCCCGACTGTTGGGCAAAACCCAGTTTGGCGAGCTCGGCATGGTGCGTTCCACCATCGGCATGTTCATTGTGTTTGGTGCAGCAGGCATCGGAGTGACAGCAACACGCTTCATAGCCCAACACCGCCATACTGACAGCGCACAGGCAGCTTCCATCTGCGCCATGTCCAACCGCTTCGCCCTATGGTTTGGAATGGGAGTCATGGTGGTCATGATAGGTTGTTCGGGACTATTGGCAAACAATATTCTCCACTCGCCACAGTTGCAAACAGCATTGATGCTGGGCGGACTGATGCTGTTGGGATCAACCCTTAACGGGTCGCTCAACGGTATTCTTGCAGGAATGGAAGACTTTCGCAGCATAGCGCTATGCACCCTTGTGGGCAGCATGGCAGAAGCGACATTGATGACCACCGGTGCCTGGATCTATGGATTGGAAGGTGCTGTTGTGGGATTCGGACTCGGTGTGGCGGTGCTCTATATAGCCTACCATTTTGCCGTGAGGCGCACCCTGCAACACGTAGGCATCGCCACCCACGGTGTGGCTATCCGCAAGAAAGACTGGCAACTGCTGTTGACCTACAGTCTACCAGCAGCACTATCGGCGCTGATGGTCACTCCCGTATTCTGGACTATCCGCGCCATGCTCGTGAGGCACGACGGCTACGCAGAACTGGCAGTATTTGAAGCTGCCGACCAATGGAAAATCATCATCATGTTTGTTCCAGGTGCTATCAGTCAGATAGCCCTCCCCATCCTATCGAGCATGACAGAGAGTCAGACCTTCAGCCACACGCTCCGCCTGCACATCCAACTCATCGCAGGTATTGCCTCGCTGTTGGCATTACTGATCATTGTGGTAGCCCCTGTCATCATGCCTCTCTATGGCACAGACTACACCAACCATGTCACACTGTCACTGCTCGCCGTATCGGTGGTGTTTGCCTGTGTGTCAAACGTGATAGAGATGGCAATTTATAGCATCGGCAAGATGTGGACAGGATTCCTGTTCAATGTCGTATGGGCTGTTGCCACATGTCTGTTGGCCCTATGGCTGTTACCCCTGCATTGGGGATCGTCGGCATTGGCGATGGCAGTATTATTGGCGTATCTGCTAAAAACCATCGTGATGGGCGTTTATATCTGTTTCACTCCCAACAGTCAACCGTTATGAAGACACGCGAAGAACTCGGCATAACACTATTTGCCATCGCACTGGTATTGCTCCAGTTTGCCGGCTACGCCTTCGTTCCGCTGTTAGCAGGGGCGCTACTGCTGTTGTTTTCCCTGCACACCTTTGCAACATGTGTGAAGAGTGTACCCTTGTTTGCAGGCTTCACGGCAGCCTCGCTCATTGTCGGGCTCTTCATGATGATGGCGCGCCCCACCGAAACAGCACCATTGGCGCGATGGATTCAGTTTTATTTCCTCACCGTCATGCTGATGGGAGTAAAAGACAAAAGCCGGTTGCTGACCGCTGTGAAATATACCGTTTATGCCATCTTTGCAGCCGATCTCATGGCGAATATACTGCAGGTGGCAGGAGTGAAGTTGCCATGGGTGTATCTGACCATCCGTCCCGGAGAACTGATTCCGCGCTTTCAAGGCATCAAGGGTAATTCGCTCTATTCGGGTAGTATTTCGTTTTTGGCACTATGTTTCCTCATCAACGAGATGGGACTTCGGAAAAGGTTGCGCTATTCTGTAGCCTTTCTGATGGTGGTCAATCTGCTATTGGCAGGGTCGCTCCGCTACTTCATCTCGTTGGCGTTAGTCTTGGTGCTCATCACCTTCCACCTCTATCGCCATCGAAGCTATCTACTGTCGGGAATATGTGCCACGATAGGTATGGTGGTTGTACTGACCCGATGGACAATGATGAGCAGTGAGAGTAATTATTTCCGTTATAAACTATGGGGACACACCATCGACCGACTCAACGACAGCCCGTTGGTAGGCAATGGTTTTCTGTTTCAACAAGTGACAGACCACACGCGCTTCAGCGTCAGAACGCTGGCAACAGCCGATGTGACAGAATCGACCATTCTGCTCTTCGGATTGTGTTTCGGACTCCCATTGATGTTCTTGTTCATCGCTTCACTATTCCGCACCTTCTCACATTACAGTAGCTATAAACACTATGCGCCCGAACTAGGACTGTTTCTCGGACTGGCACTTGATCTCTTCTGGGGTGGCAGTATCGACAATGTATTGTCGCTCTCTGTATTGTTGATTTGCATGTATCTCATCAATCAGAAACATCAAACCTTATCACATCCGTAATCATGACTCCCAACTTCTCTATCATCATCCCAACCTACAACCATCTGGCATTAGCACAACGTGCTATAGACAGTGTGCGCAGCCAAGAAGGGGTAAGTATGGAAATCATAGTCTGCGACGATTCTACCGACAATCGCATCGAACAGTATGTCATGGGACTCCACGATGATCGAATCAATTACCACCACAACCGACCTCAGTTGGGGGCGGTGGGCAATTGGAACGAAGGACTCGGCAAGGTTACGGGCACATATGGCATTGTACTCCACCACGACGAAGCCTTGGTGGGCAACAACTATCTCGCCCAGTTACTGCACGTCATGCGACAGACCAATGCCGATATTGCCGTATCGGAAGTGCACGTCATGATAGGAGAGAAACAAAAGAAGCGACACTTTCCTTCACGATTGAAACGATGGATGCTGCACCACCCCACCACGCTATTTGGCCTCAACGCCATTGGGCCATGTGCCTGCGTAGCATTTCGATGCGACAAGCGACAGGCGTTTCATGAGCCGTTGCAATGGCTGGTCGATGTGGAATGGTACTACCGTATGCTTCGCGCGTCAGCCATCGTCTATTATCCAACACTCATCGTGGAGTCAGCCCACGACCACGAAGGGCAGATTAGCCGTAGCATCCATATCTATCAAGCGTGGCAGCATGATGCCAAAATCATCGGTACCATGCACAAGGGCATTTCTCTACGACTCATGCTGGCCATCGGGAAGACGATTATGACCGTCAAGCAACAATTTGGCAGATAGTTGCGCCAAGATATTTCGCAACATCGTTTGCATTTCTGCTGATTTATCATTACCTTTGCATAATAATGACACAACCGATAAAGATTGTCAAGATACTTGGAGGACTTGGAAACCAAATGTTTCAATATGCCCTCTATACCGCCTTGCAACGACACCATCCCGATGAAATGGTGATGGCAGACCTGCATGGGTTTAATGGCTATAGGCGAAAATACCAACTCAACGAGGTGTTTGGCATCGACATCAAACAGGCAACATGCGGAATGATAGCCCACGTGGCTTACCCCTACCCCAACTTTCAATCATGGCGGTTTGGTAGCAGGTTGTTGCCCAAGCGAAAAACCATGTGTGTAGAGCCACACAACTTTGCCATCGACCATGAGGCTATTAGCCGACAAGGCAACACCTATTATGATGGTTACTGGCAACATGAGGAATATTTCAGCGACTGCCGTGACATACTCATGGAACGATTCCACTTTCCCGACTTCGCCGATGAAGCCAACACCGCATTGGCACAACGGTTGGAAAAGGAAGAGGCTGTCAGCATCCATGTGCGGCGCACCGACTATATCGGCGATAAGCTATTTTATGATCTCACCGCCACCGACTATTACACCCAAGCCATCCACTACATCCGACAACACGCTCAGGCACAGTTGTTCTGCATCTTCTCCGATGATATTGTATGGTGTAAAACCCATCTGCAACCATTGCTCAACGATGTAGAAGTCATCTTTGCCGACTGGAACAACGGCAAACAGGGCATACAGGACATGCATCTGATGACCCTCTGCCGACATCATATCATCGCCAATTCATCGTTCTCATGGTGGGGCGCTTGGTTGGCAACACAGACCGGTGCCATCAACATTGGGCCAAAGCTCTGGTGGCGACGACAGGCTGCGGTCACTCCTTTGCCCAGCCATTGGATAACCATATAACAACGCATGAACAGATGTATTAAAACAAGCAAGCCATGCAACAAATAAACTGCAGTATATTGCTCTCCGTCTATCATCGGGAAAAGCCAGCATACCTACGTCAATGTTTAGACAGCGTGTTCAGTCAGACTTTCCGTGCCAGCGAGATAATACTCGTGGGCGATGGCCCGCTGACAGAAGCGCTGGACACGATGATTGACTGCTACCGAAACAATTATCCCGAACTGCAGTTTGTGCCACTCAAGGAAAACCGTGGACTTGGACTGGCACTCAACGAAGGTCTTCGCCACTGCCACAACGACCTTGTGATGCGCATGGATACCGATGACATCTGCTACCCCAACCGACTGGAACTGCAATACAACTACATGACAGAACACCCTGACTGTGACGTGTTGGGAGGATGGACCGACGAGTTTTGCGCCACTCCCTCAGAGACCATCTCTATACGGCGGTTGCCCGAGCACCATGCCGACATTGTGAGGTTTGGCAAACGCCGCAACCCGATGAACCATCCTACGGTGATGTTCCGCCGCGAAGCGGTGATGCGTGTAGGTGGATACCATGACATCTATCTGTTTGAAGACTACGACCTATGGGTAAGACTCATCATGGACGGGGCACGATTTCACAACCTGCAACAGCCGCTCATACACTTCCGCACCTCTACAGACTTCTTCGGCAGACGGGGCGGCTGGCGATACACCAAGTCGGAAATCAACCTATTGCGATCCTTTCATCAGTTCAAGTATATCAGCACCATAGAGATGACAACAAACATGCTGATGCGGTGTGTTGTAAGACTGTTGCCCAACAAATTGCGACAAAACATCTATATTTTCCTACTACGTAGATAATAAAACCAAGATTGCTACGTTAAAAATAACATATGAATAATACCCAAACAAAACAAATAGACAACTATATATACGATGGCATGAATGCTTTTGAACGAGAAGTGAAGCGATGGTTCGACTTCATCATGGCAGGAATGTGCATCATCATCTTCTCCCCTTTGTTTCTCGCCTGCTATCTGGCAGTACGGCGTGGGAAAGACGGTCCCATCATCTATCGGCAGGAACGCATCGGACGCTTCGGACGCCCATTCTACATCTATAAATTCCGCACCATGGTGACCAATGCCGAGAACAGCGGTCCTCAGCTCTGCAACAATGCCACCGATATCAGACTGACTCAAGCCGGACGATGGATGAGACGCTACCACCTCGACGAACTGCCACAGTTCTGGAATGTGTTGAAAGGAGAAATGTCGTTTGTCGGTCCACGTCCTGAACGTCCCTACTATATTGATCAGATTATGGAAAGAGATTCACGCTATCAATTTCTATATCAAATACGTCCAGGAATCACCTCCTATGCCACCATTTACAATGGCTATACTGATACCATGGAAAAGATGCTTCGCCGCCTGGAGATGGATCTCAACTATCTGAGACACCGTTCGTGGTGGCAAGATTTGAAAATATTATCCATTACTTTCTATAAGATTGTCACAAAAACAATAAACAACAGGGCATCAATATTTACGGAAATGTAGGCGTAAATATTGCGTTTCAAGAATCATTTTATCATTATCAAGGCATTTGATGGCAAACGACTGTTGCAAGGCATCAAATCCGAAAGGACGCATCACCTCAAGGTCGATCACCTCCTCATCGGGTTCGTCGCGCAGATGCAGATAAGGAACAGAGAGGTTCAATTGGTCGTCTGTCCGGTCGAAATGAAACAGATATCCCGTGCCGTTGCTCTCCTCATTCTCCAACAAGCGCACTTCTATCAAGCGGTTTTGCACAGCCCAATAAATCATCGATTGGCGCATGTCTGTTGTGCCTTCTGTGGCAAGAGTATCTACTTGGCGCAGTTGCCAGAAGCCATCGAGGTCGCCATTGCCTGATGTCTCGATGTCGCAAGCCACCAAAGCCATACATATTGTCAATACAAATATCAGCCGTTTCATTATCTCTTTCTCCATTTCAGTATTCCGTTCTTAATCAAAGTGAGTTGCACACCATAGTTGTCGCCCAGCAACGTTCCGCTGTCCATGGCAAGAGCTCCTCTGAGCGTCCATCCCCGAGTCCATCGTTCCTTACCATCGCGCAAGCGGTAAGAGGCTTCAGCCAATAGACTGACGTTATGCCGTGGATCGGGAAACGGTGCCCAATAGGTGCCAAAACCTTTCTGCCACGTAGCCAGTAAGCGATAATGTAAGCGGGAAGAAGGATCGCCGGCAATACCAAGATGACAGGCTACAGTACGGTTGTTCTCCACAGCAATACGATGGTCGCTATTATAAATAGGTGAAGTATAAAGCGGATTGCCCATCACCTCACCCCAGTGTTGCCATCCGGTATAGAGGTAATGGTTGTAATAGTTGTCGAGACCTGCAATTTGGTCTGACAGTGTTTGGTCGTGGTCATGATACATGGCACCACTCTGATACTTAGTATAGAGGTATTCAAACACCATCTTATTCATCCATCGTTGGTCGGGAATACGAAGTTCAAAGCCCCACAACATATCTTTGAAGGCATAGAGATTGTAGCGCCGTTTCACCTGCGTGTTCCATTGGTCTCCCTCGCCATATCCATCAGGACTGAGATGGGTCAGCGCCGACTGGTCTTCAAAGAAATGGTCGGCATAAAGACTGAATCCCCATTCGTCAGCATCGAAATTGAAACGTGCCAGCCAACTGCCTAAGGTATTGCCTGCAGCATTGCGGTTTCCCGTTTCCAACACATCGCCGCCTCCTGGCACCAATGCCTTTATCATTCCTTTCAGTCCGCCTTGATTGTGACAGGCCTTCATCGAGCCATCACTTTGCCGCAGATATGAGGTGCCGCCAAACTGTGCCGCCATCTCCAGTCCGAGTTCAAGCGACACGATGATTTTGTTGGCATTTCCAATACGCAGATAGCCTGCCTTGCTGTGATAAAGAGTGCTTTGCGTGTATTTATATTGCCTTTGGGTAAACTCAGTCTGCCAATGGTCATCGGTTGTCTTGCCATAGGCAATATGTCCTTTTATGGCAAGCCAATGGTGTGTGCCGGGAATGCTCCAATAGTCGGGCAAGGAAAGTCGCACTTGTGGAACAGGGCGGGCATTGATACCCAGAGTTTGTGAACCACTGCTGAGTTCCTGATCTTTCAACTGCATGGGTTGTTCTTTACTACCCACGGTGATCACACCCTTGAGCCAGCGCACCTCAGCATAGGCTTGTTGAACAACAAAACGGCTGGTATATCTGCCCGTTAAAGCCATGTCAAGGCCATAACCAATACCCCAGCGCCGACTATCATCACGTGAGAGTGGACGCTCTATGGTTGCACGCCAAAAGCCATTAGTAGTTTTGAGCGAACTGAGTCCATACTTATTGGCATGAAGCCATAATGGCAAATGATCACCCGCCGATGCCGAATTCTGGCGTTCCATCCTATAGTCAAGACTGTCGGCAAGAGGTTCGCGCTGTTGGGCATGGGCATTGAATGTGACGGCAAGAAGCGTTGCTATTGCAATATATTTCATATCTGGCTACAAAGATACGATTAAGCGAGCGAAGTACAAAAGAAAAATCACTTTTTCTTTTGTACTTCCGAGCGTGAGTACCTTAGTGAAATGCACCCCTAAAGTTAGACATAAAGCTTTTAGAGGTACATTATGAGTAGTTTTCATTCATTAAAAGAAAGATTAGAAACAGTATTAAAGGTAAAGTCTGGCGTACCCATCGTCCAGTTATG
>NZ_NPJC01000024.1:0-7177 GCF_002251405.1 Prevotella sp. P4-98
TATCCTCTTCGCTGCAGCTGGCATGATGATGCCTCCGCAAGGAGAGATTTCGGGATCCGTCCTCATCCTCGTTGCCCAGCTCTTGATACTGTGTGCCACCTTCCTCGGCATTAAAGACTATCACAACATCATCAACAGAAAACTATGACTCAAGATTCTAAAAACAAGTGGAGCGTCATCATCAACATTGCATTGACCACCATCACCGCCATGCTCTCGGCCCTTGGTTTCACCATCGGGTGACACTCCCTCTCGTAAACCCATGAACCGCCCCGTGTGGTTCGTGGGTGTTTTTTTATCCACGGAACACATTCTAAGCGGATTCTTTTGGGGGTTGCTTCGCAAGAAATCTTAGAGGAAATCTTCATGTAAAATCTAAGGACCTAAACGGTCCAGAAATCTATTTAAGATTGCTATCTCCCTAAAATATTTCTTGCCGTAGGCAACATCTTAAACAAGATTTCCTCCAAAGATTTCTTGCCGTAGGCAACTAAAAACATCCACGGATCACACGGAGGACACGGATTCTTGTTAAAGATTATTCTAAAGATTTTCGTTAAGATTTCGAGCATCTCCGATGCGATCCATAATAAATTCGTCCCCAAAAGCGAGGTATTCGAGCGCATTTTCAGTCGAGATTTTTGTTAAAGATTTTGTTTGCTGCCTCCCTGATTTTGTTTTGCGTTACAAGCGTTACAATATAACAATATAACAGTTTCCTAAACTCATTTTTGCGTTACAGTTGTTACAGTTACAGTTTTGAAAAAGCAAAAACAGGTGCGTTTAGACCTCATGAATCGTTCTTTGACGAAGGCCTGACTACAGAAAATAAAGACGAATGACAACTTTTTCTTCCCACATCTTCTCATCTTTCATTTTATTTTTATAAATTTGCATGGAAAATCGTAACACAGGGGAATTACTCTCCTATCATTCTTAAAACCCAAAAACTGTGCATCAGTCATGATGTCGTTGACCTGTCCCTGTGACATCTTGAAACCTTGCTTGCATCTCGCATGCAGTATTGGTTTGAATAAAACCGAAGCTATATGACGAAAGAGAATAAAGAAATGCTATTGAGCCTCATTCAACAACACAAGGAGTTAGGCATTAGTGAGCAGATAGACTACGAAAAGTTCTATCTGTACTCTATCATCACGCACTCCACAGCCATCGAAGGTTCTACTGTTACAGAATTGGAAGCTCAACTGTTGTTTGATGAAGGCATCACATCACAAAAGCGCACCTTGGTAGAACAACTGATGAACCTTGACCTTAAAACAGCATACGACTATGGCATGAAGTGGATAAAACACCATGAAGCTATTACTGTAAATTGGCTAATCACACTTGCATCAAAGGTTATGGCTCGTACTGGAAGTGAATATCATTCTCTTGTGGGAGATTTCTCTGCAGCCAAAGGCGAATTAAGAAAACTGAATGTGACAGCAGGCTTTGGAGGAAAGTCATATATGTCGTACTTGAAAGTACCCTCAAGACTTGAAGCATTCTGTGAGGAACTGAACAAACGCCGTATGGCGATTGATAAGACAGATATTGCAGCTATCTATGAACTAAGCTTTTGGGCACATTTTGAATTGGTTTCCATTCACCCTTGGGCTGACGGTAATGGCAGAACATGCAGACTATTGATGAATTTGCTCCAAATAGAATATGGTGTGTTACCCACCAAAGTGCTTAGGGAGGATAAAGCTGAATATATTCAGGCTTTGATAGACACAAGAGAGAATGAAGATATTCAGATATTTCTGGACTGTATGACCCAATTGCATTGTAAGCATCTTAAATGGGATATCGACCAATTTATCAAGTCTATGACAGAGGAAATGGTCGATAAAATTGATTTTGCAGAGGAAATGGTCGATAAATGGTCGATAAAGCCAGCATTAGCTAAGAAATTGGCCGATATTTTAATCTTTGCAGACGGAAAGGATGAAATCACAACAGAGATCATCACCAAGCAATTTAACCTAACTCAAACAACTGCCAAACGTTACCTGCGCCAACTTACGGAGTTCGGCTATATCGAAGCACAAGGCGGCAATAAGAACAGAACGTATAAAAAGAAATAACGATATATGGCTAAGAATTTCGATTATATCCTGCTTTTAGCAAAGGAAGTGCCTGTTCAAATGTCACAGGGACGGGTCAATGACATCAACACCAAGCGTTACAGTTGACAGTTGACAGTTTCCAAAAATGAATTTTTTGCGTTACAGATAACAAATAACAGATAACAGTTTGGGGAAAGCAAAAACAAGGGCCATTTTGACCTCCTGTATCATTCTTCGATAAAGGCCTGGCCAAAGAAAATAAAGATGAATATAATTTTTTCAGTCAACATCTTCGCAACTCTCATTTTATTTTTATAAATTTGCATGGAAAATCGTAACACAGGGGAATTACTCCCCTATCATTCTTAAAACCCAAAAACTGTGCATCAGTCATGATGTCGTTGACCTGTCAACGTGGCATTTTGATAAAAAAACAAAAAAATAACACAATGAGTAACGCGAGTAATAATCAAGGAAGAGCATATGAATTTGTATGTTTGAAATCTTTGTATCAGGAGATTTCAAAGATTCGACCTGCAAATATTATTATAAACAGTAGCTATTTAGCAGCTGAAAATGCATGGGATACTTTGGAGAAGTCTGAGCAAACTCTATATTCTTTAAGTGTAATATCCACAATAGACACTATCTTCGCTCTTGAGCCCAATATCATAGAAGAAAGTTCTGATGTACTTAACCTCTATATTCAAAATGACAAACATGGGGAGGATGCTGACGTTCGTGATATTATTATTGAACGAAAAGATATAATTTGGGAAATTGGTTTGAGTATCAAACATAATCACATGGCTGTCAAGCATAGTCGCATAGCGAAAGCTCTTGACTTTGGATCTAAATGGTATGACATACCTTGTTCTACTGATTATTGGAATGAGGTAAAACCAATATTTGACTTTTTGGAAATAGAAAAGTCAAAAGGTACTTATTTTAGGGACTTAAATTCTAAAGAGGACGATGTGTATGTACCTTTATTGAACGCCTTCGTAAAAGAAGTCACAACACAGATAAAAGCAAACAAGAACGTTCCTCGTAGAATGGTCGAATACCTTCTTAGTAAATATGACTTTTATAAGGTTATTAGTATTGATTATAAAAGGATCACAACCATACAATCATTCAATATGTATGGTACTTTGAATTTGCCTAGTCGTGTTATGCAGCCTGCAATTAAGGTCCCTGTTATAAATCTTCCAACAACTTTATTACATATTGGCTTTAAGCCTGGTAGCAAAACAACCGTAGTGATGTGTTTTGATCATGGATGGCAATTCTCTTTTAGAATACATAACGCAAAAGATATAATTGAGACATCGTTAAAGTTTGACATACAAATAGTTGGCATGCCTGCTGATGTTAATATCAAACACAACTGTAAATGGTAACGGAGCAAGTATAAATGTTGAAATCACCAGGTGTTGGTTAAAAATATAATTCATTTAATTACATGGCAAATATACTTACAGCTATAAAATCCATTGTAGAAAATTCATCTTTGAATATAGCAGAAAAATCAGATGAAATCATACATAATAGAGCTAATCATATGGGGGCTGCCTTTGAAGATTATGTAAAAAACGCTTTTGCTAATTGTTTAGGACAAAGTGAAAGAGAGATTAAACATGCAAGAAGTCAAGCCTTTTCATACCTAGGAAACAGCAAGAATCCGCCTGATGCAATGCTGAAGGGAGGTGATGCAGTTGAGATAAAAAAAATAGAATCACTTATAAATTCACAGTTACAATTAAACAGTAGTTATCCAAAAAACAAACTATATTCTGGTAATCCCAAAATTTGCAACAATTGTCGTACATGCGAAGAGTGGGATGAGAAAGATATGCTGTATGTTGTAGGACAGGTTAAGAAACAAGAGCTACATAATCTATTTTTTATTTACGGTGATTTATATTGTGATTCTCATGAAGTTTATGAAGATGTTGAAAATGTAATCAAAGAAGGATTACAATCACTTGAAGAAGTCGAACTTGCTGAAACAAATGAGCTTGGAAGGGTTAACAAAGTTGATCATCTTGGAATATCCGACCTTAGAATAAGAGGAATGTGGTTAATAAAATCACCATTCCTTCAGTTCGGATATCTCACCGAAGATACAAATGAATATACCTTCAAGCTTGTTGCTCTTATTCCAGAATCTAAATATTCTAATTTTGAAAACGTTAATGAATTTGAAAAGTTTTGTAAAGATAATGGAATATCCATTTCAGATGAAGAAATAGAAAACCCTCAAAATCCCGCAAATTTAATAAATACAAAACTCATAATATACCATTATTAAAAATGCAATTAATTAGTTTATTCTCAGGCGCAGGAGGTCTTGACAGAGGCTTTCATAATGCAGGTTTCCGTACTGTGGTAGCCAACGAGTTTGATCCCAAGATTTGCCCAACATTCAAGGCTAATTTCCCAGATACTCACCTTATTGAAGGCGACATACGAGATGTGAAAGAAAGCGAGTTTCCAGAACATGTTACTGGTATCATCGGTGGTCCTCCATGTCAGTCGTGGAGTGAAGCAGGCAGCTTAAAAGGCATTGAAGACGCTCGGGGACAACTTTTCTATGAATATATCAGAATCCTTAAGGCTGCACAGCCTCTTTTCTTTGTAGCAGAGAATGTATCGGGAATGATGGCGAAACGTCATTCTGAGGCTGTTGGTGGTTTTTTGCGTCTCTTTAATGAAGCCGGCTATGATGTAAATCTTAAAATGTTGAACGCCAACGATTTTGATTGTCCAGAAGATAGGGATCGTGTATTTTATATTGGCTTCAGAAAAGATTTAAATATTCATGATTTTGAATATCCTACACCTTGCAAACATAAACCAACGCTCCGAGAGTGTATTTGGGACCTGAAAGACAACGTAATTTCTGCCCTTGATAAAAACAAGACCAATGGAGATAAATGTGCGGTTCCTAATCATGAATATTTCATTGGTGCCTATTCTCCTATTTTTATGTCTCGCAATAGAGTTAGAAGCTGGGACGAACCTGGTTTTACCGTACAGGCAAGTGGACGTCAATGTCAACTACATCCCCAAGCACCTAAAATGATTAAGGTTGAAAAAAATAAGCAGATTTTTGTACCCGGTCAAGAACATTTGTACAGAAGAATGTCTGTTCGTGAAGTGGCAAGAGTTCAGACTTTTCCAGATGATCACGTTTTTCTTTATACCGATGTCAATATGGGATATAAGATGATTGGTAATGCTGTACCCGTAAACCTTGCATATCATGTGGCAATGAGTATTCGTGCCGCACTTGACAAACATGGTATAAACTATCAAGACTAATATGAACATTGTTTCACTTTTCGCTGGGTGTGGTGGTCTCGATCTTGGCTTTGAAAAAGCAGGATTCAATGTTGTGTGGGCAAACGAATTTGATGAATCAATTCATGAAACATATAGGCTCAATCACCCAAATACAATACTGAATACCAATGATATACGCACGCTTACGGGTAATGATATACCTGATTGTGATGGAATCATTGGAGGACCACCATGTCAAGCGTGGAGTGAAGGGGGAAAGCAATTGGGACTGGAAGATCCCCGCGGTCTACTATTTCTCGACTATATTCGCATAGTTAAGGATAAAAAACCAAAGTTCTTTGTCATTGAGAACGTTCAAGGTATTCTTGACGACAAACATAAAAAGTCCTTATCCTTTTTCATCGGGACATTACATGAGGCTGGATATAAGATTACCTATGAATTACTAAACGCAGCGGATTATAAAATTCCTCAAGATCGGTTTCGTGTCTTTTTTATCGGAATACGTAATGATCTGACAAACAAGTTTGTATTTCCAAATGCCATTAGAACTCCACCAATCACTCTAAAACAGGCCATTGGAGATATAACCGAACAGCCTCGATACTATTGTGATAATATAGTTAAAGGTGAACATCCGAGTCGCACAAACCACGACGTCTATACTGGTCCTTATGACGCAAAGTATATGGCAAGAAATAGAGTACGTGGATGGGATGAAACTTCATTTACTATGCAAGCTCAAGCAAGAAATGCGCCACAGCATCCTCAGGCTCCTAAGATGACATTTGTATCTTCTTCTCAAAGAGTATTTGCAAGAGGATATGAGCATTTATATAGAAGATTGAGTGTTAGAGAGTGTGCAAGAATTCAAACATTTCCAGACAACTTCAGATTTATATATAAAGATGTGAAGGATGGGTACAAAATGGTAGGAAATGCTGTACCCCCAAGATTGGCATGGTATCTTGCCATCCAAATGAAGAAGGCATTCTCTAATATTTTAACATTAGAACCTTCTGAACGCAAAGAGTTGCATCAGCCAACAATCCGTCAGCTAGACATTCAAAAGATTGCAGAAGAGTACCCAACTACTATTCTCAGCAATCAAAAGTGCAAGTCAACACAAATCATAAAAGATGATATTTTTATAGATGAATCTAAGAGGGTTCTTATTAGTTTGGTCAAGTCTGACAATGTTAAAAATTATGTCGATCACTCTGCAAATATTTATTACACAGGCAAGAAGTTTCCCTCTACCGTAGCATTAAACAAGCTTTACTATTTCATGCCATATATGAAAGGAAAGGGTGTACGCGACTTATACTTTATCAAGGTAGCAAGAGTTGGATCTAAATCTGAAATACATCCATACTGCGATGATAATGATTTCAGATTGGTCTTTGAAATTAAATTTGTAAAGCAATTATTTACAGACTATCTGCCAGTTCATTTAAATATATGGAGAACATTCACCGACACAACACTTGGCGAACTTACGAAATTAAATAAATTAGAAGAAATAATATAGAAGCAAAATTCAACAGAAAAGAAGATAATGCATGAATACCCCATTATGTAATATTGATTTTCATTCTCCGGAAAATGTCACAGGGACAGGTCAATGACACCATCCCCAAGCGTTACAGTTGACAGTTTCCAAAAATGTTTTTTTTGCGTTACAAATAACAGATAACAGATAACAGTTTTGGAAAATGATTTTTTTAGTTGCTTCGCAAGAAATCTTTGGGGGAAATCTTTGAGAGAATATGGTCTTTTGCCAGAAATCAATA